>JAGYNX010000599.1 GCA_018399855.1 Spirochaetota bacterium | reverse complement strand
CCGGTAACGAACGGCTTTTCAGCTATTCGGCCACCCGGCTTGCAGCATGTAAAAGCCTGGTTGATGACCGAAAGGATATGCCCTCTTTCGCCGGCAGCCCGCTGCCTTCACTTACCCCGGAAGAGGGTGCCATTATCACCCTTGATGAACTGGTGAAATTCTTTGATAATCCGTCAGCCTTTTATTGCACCAGGCGGCTGGGTCTTCAACCGGAAATACGCTTCGACGAGATGGATGACCGGGAGCCCTTCAGCCTGGGCAACCTGGAGACCTTCTCCATAACAAGTGAATTATGTGAGATGTACCTTGATCATGAAGATATTCAGAACATGCGTGCGGTAATTAACGCCAGGGGTATGCTGCCCCAGGGAGCATGGGGCGGCGTTATCTACACCCATGCCGAGAAAAGGGCGTTGCGGTTTGCCCATAAGGTGGCAGAAGTAACCGGTGACGTGTTGCCTTCAGAGATGATGATCGATATTCAGTTCGACATTAGCAGGGTTCGGGGTGTCATTAGCGGCATACGGGGTGACCGCCTGGTGCGGTTCAGCCCGGTGAAGATCAAGGGCCGTGACATACTGCGTGGATGGATACACCATTGCGCCCTGAACGGGGTAGAGGAGACCCCAGGCTGCTCCACGGTATGCGTCTTTAAGGACGCGGTTGCCGCCTTTGAGCCGGTAACACGGTCACAGGCCCGGAAGGTGCTGGGTGAACTTGTTGATCTCTTTCATCGGGGAAATGAAAAACCGCTGCTGTTTTTTCCCGGAACCTCGTGGGAGTATGCCTCTGCCATACTCACGGGCAAAGACGAGAAAAAAGCATACGGAAGCGCAAAACGCCAGTGGGAGGGCAGCGATTTCAACGGGGGATACGGCGGGGACATGCATGATGCCAGCGTATCACTGTGTTTCGATGAAAAGGCCATCAACAGTAAAGAGTTCAGAAACCATGCCATGAAGATATACACACCGGTGTTTGAACATCTCAGCGTGGATACAGACGGTATATAAAGGCATATGAACGAAAAGCATACATACAGCATATTCGACCTGGTGAACACCCCACTTTCCGGTACCAACCTCATCGAGGCAAGCGCGGGAACGGGCAAAACCTTTAACATAGCCGGGCTCTACCTGCGTCTTATCTTCGAGAAAGAGCTTGAGGTAGACCAGGTGGTGGTGGTAACCTATACCGAGGCAGCAACCGAAGAACTGCGTGACCGTGTGAGACAACGGCTCACCGAGGCCTACCGGTATCTTTCAGGGCATGAAGTTACATTGA
>JAGYNX010000598.1 GCA_018399855.1 Spirochaetota bacterium | reverse complement strand
CATTTCCAAAGGTATCGTTGAACTTGCCGAAGACGGGGAGGACACACCTGGTGTAGTGGTTCAAGGGAATGACAGGCGATTAAAAAATGCAACCATCATCGCACCCGGCATTGTCCAGCTTGCTGAAAACTGCCAGGCGGCAAAAGGGCTGGCAGTCCAGGCTGATGATACACGATTACATGACCAACGCGACCCCCTTCCTCATACCCATGACTATGCACCACTGAAACATGAGCACAATTCACATACCGGCACACTGGCCATAACCAGCAACAATGCCGTGCAAATAAGTGGAATTGTCCCTCCGTCTTCCGACTGTACCCCTGTCTGGGCAAAAAACACAAGCAGTGACAGCGGTGGTGCCGGAATCGTTGGCATTTCTCTCCCTCCAGAGGAGACAGGGGGTAAAAGCTACGGTGTTATCGGCCACGGTAGATTCACCGGCATAAGAGGCCAATCACAGGGAGTAGAACACGGTTCTCCAAGAGGTTGCGGTATAATCGGTACATCCAGATTTGGTGCGGGCGGCGTGTTCTCAAGCGAACATGACTATTCCCTGGTGGTAGACGGCCACGGCGAAATAAACGAATACGATGATACATTCAACCTGATTGGAGACGGGAAAGCACTCAAGGTTCATGGTACATCCGAGTTTTCAGGGGCAATACATTTGAAATCATCGAAAGATGAACATGAATTTCCGGCTAATATTGTAGAAAACTTCGTTGTGGATGATGTTGAGTATATATCACCCGGTGACCTCCTTGTCATCAGTGAAGAGGGCAATTCTGTATTAACCAGGGCCCGCACTCCTTACAACAGGGCAGTTATCGGTGTTGTAGCCGGGAACCCCGTAATGAGCATCGATAATACCCGGCAAGAGCACCCAGTATATCCCCTGGCAATTACCGGAAAGGTATTCTGTAAGGTAGACGCCCGGCAAAAGCCGGTACGCCCCGGAGACCTTATAGTCACCTCAAGCACTCCAGGATGCGGCATGGCAGGTGTCATAGATTCATTCGAAAAAATTGGAACCGTTATAGGGAAGGCCCTTGATTCTCTTGAAGACGGTATTGGTCTGATCCCAGTTTTTATCAGTCACAAGTAGGCAGATTCATGGTGAAAGCTTTCTAAGAATCTCACGTTCCTTACTGGTAAAAAGAACTTTTCGATATTCATTAATGTCCCTGGCTATCACCTTGCTCATATAGGTTATCTTTCTGCAATACGGCTTCTCATTATAGCTGTCCACCCACATGATCACGGTGGTCTGGTCTGATTCCCATATATACGC
>JAGYNX010000597.1 GCA_018399855.1 Spirochaetota bacterium | reverse complement strand
AGTAACCACAGGGGCACAGAGAAACAGAGGGAATATATTATACCTGATTGCATTTCATAATTATCCTTCTTTCCGGATTTTCAGGATCAAATTACTCTTACCTGTAACAATAACCTGTGAAATTATACCCCCTCTGTTTCTCTGTACCTCTGTGGTTAAAACACCTGAAATATAATTTACTACCTACACAATGTGACACTTTTGGGTATAAAATTCAGTTGACAATACTCCCTGATTTTACGTAATGGACGATGTAACAGAATCGTTGAATCATATCAGGTTTTGCTTTGAAATTATCAATTATTCGCGAGGAGGGTGAGCATGGGCCTTTCAGATATGTACAATCTGCCTGCTGCTGACATCACGAGGGAATCGTATTTTAATGTTGGCGGTATGCATGGATTTATGAGATGGGGAATTTATCTCTTTCTTATAGTGGCCTCCGTGTTTCTCATTTACACGCTTGTTAAAAAGGTGATGATCTGGCGGCAGGGTAAACCAGAACTCCGAACAGATTTTCACGAAAAACGCATTATCGCATTTATTAAATATGTACTATTACAGAAGAAAGTTCTGGGAGAACGATACCCTGGCATTATGCACGCGGGATTGTTTTTCGGTTTTGTGGGTCTCTTTATCGTCACGCTGATATTGCTGGTACAGGAAGATGTGACAGAACTTTTTTATCACTACAAGTTCCTTGTGGGAGACACCTACCTCATCTGGTCGCTGGCCGGTGACCTGTTTGGAGTAATGGTTCTCATCGGTCTTGGTATGGCTTTCTGGAGAAGGTATAAAACCAAACCCAGCAGGCTTGACACAAAGCCAACGGATACTTTCGCGCTTGTGCTCATCACGTTTATTATTATTACCGGTTATATCAACGAATCATTGCGAATTGCCATAACAGGCTTTCCCCCCTTCGAGGTATGGTCGCCGGTAGGATACAGCCTGGCACACCTTTTTTCATGGGCAAGTGTTGGCGGTATGGAAGTAGTCCATTATATCAACTGGTGGGTTCACATGATAGCCGCTTTCTCGTTTATCGGGCTGGTACTTACCGGGAAGCTGGGCCACGTGATAACTACCATGTTAAACGTGTACTACCAGAACCTTGACAACGAAAGTCCGAAGACAAAATACGCCATGAAGCTGATCGACCCGGCAGAGTTTGAAACAGCCGAAAGTTTCGGTGTTGGCACTGTTGAGCATTTTACCTGGAAACAGCTTATGGACGGAGACGCGTGTACACGATGCGGCCGGTGCCAGGACAACTGTCCGGCATGGTTGACCG
>JAGYNX010000596.1 GCA_018399855.1 Spirochaetota bacterium | reverse complement strand
AACTGAACTACCCCCTCATCGACGGATATTTTATTGCCATCACCGATCGAGACAGGTGCACAGGCTGCGGGGAATGCGTAAGTATCTGCCCATTCGATGCCCGGCGCATTGTTGAAGACAAAAGCATTACTTCGGACAATTGTTACGGCTGCGGCCTTTGCGTCGGGGTGTGTCCTCAAGAAGCCATCACCATGCACATGTTCAGGGACCCCGTGCTGCCCCGTGATTCGGGGGGACAGCAACCAGACCATCACCGTCACAGGCTGTACCGGCAGCATCATCCATACAGGGAATAAAGGAGCACAACATGAGTGAACCATTTGATTTTGCAGAACCCTTCAACCAGGACGCATGCACCCTCTGCGGTGAATGCTTTCATCAATGTCCGGTAATGAAGCTGCCCATTGATACCGCCAGGGCCGAGATACGGGCCCTTGTTAATGGGGAGGACACGTCCCACGTCCTCCAGAAATGTACCAGTTGTCATTCATGTAATGTTATCTGCCCGGAAAACGCAAACCCCGCCAACCTTATACTGCAGCGATGGTACCGCGAATACGATAGCAGTGGCATGCCCGCACACGCCCGTTACTTCATGCCCCATTCTGATCTTAATTTCAGAACTTTTGTACTCGACCACCTGCCTGACGATGAGAAAGAACTGGTGGCCAGGTGGGACGATGACAGCCCGTGTGAAGAGATATTCTATCCCGGCTGTAACTTTATCACGGTTCCCTACCTTACCATGACCGGCCTGCTTGACGGGCTGGAGATACGTGGGTCACTTGACCTGTGCTGCGGTGAGATGTATTATCGCATGGGGAGATTTGATCAGCTAAAAGAAGTTGCCCAAAAACTCACCACCCATTTCAGAAAGATGGGAGTGAAAAGAATGTATATTCCCTGTACCGCGGGCATGAACCTCTTCACTAATATTCTTCCCCGTTTCGGTGGTACATTTGATTTTGAAGTGATACACCTGCTTCCCTGGCTGTATGATAAAATCAGCTCGGGTGATTTGAAAATAACCAACAGGCTGCACATGACTGCCACCATTCACGATTCGTGCCATGCCAAGGCATTCGGGGACAACTACATGGACCTGCCCCGCAAATTGCTTGAAGCACTGGGGATAACCGTGCTTGAACAGGAATATATCCGGGATACAAAACTATGCTGCGGAATCGGCGGCGGCTTCAGTCACTATTCCAATTATAATCCATTCAAGATCACCCTTGCCGCCAACCGGGCACTGAAAACATCCCACAAACCCGGTGCCGATATTGTTGCCGTGTACTGCG
>JAGYNX010000595.1 GCA_018399855.1 Spirochaetota bacterium | reverse complement strand
AAGGCTTAGTAATTTTTTATTATGGCAGTTAGCTTATACCGAGCTTTATTTTTCACCAGTGTTATGGCCCGATTTCGGTAAAGAAGAATTTTTTCAGGCCATTTGCGATTATCAAAAAAGAGAACGTCGCTTTGGTATGATAAGTGAGCAAATTCAAAAACCTAATTTGAAGTAATGATTAAAAAATTATTGGTAGTATTTCCTTTATTGTTGATTTTTTTCAGTGTTTGGTCACAAGAACCTGACAGTACAAACTTCTCAATATATTATTCCAGCCCACGTACTTATACTGTTGGCGGGATAGAAATAACAGGTATCAAACATCTAAATAAAGACATGCTGAGAGAGTATGCCGGCATTCAGGAAGGTGATGAAATTACAGTTCCCGGTGATGAACTTACTTCTATTATTAAAAAATTCTGGAAGCAGGGTTTATTTTCAGATGTAAAAATCAATGCAACTAAAATTATTGATGATAAAATATATCTGGATATTTATTTGCAGGAGCGGCCACGCCTTTCTTCTGTAAATTTTCATGGGGTGAAGAAATCCGAAATTGAAGATATTCGAGAGCAGGTATTGCTGCTTGAAGGTAGTCAGGTTGTTGATGCTCAGTTGGTAAATGCTGAACGTATTATTACCAATATTTTTAAGGAAAAAGGTTTCTTAGATACTGAAGTTAATATTGTACAACGTGACGATCCCGAAAAGGAAAATTCTATAGCCCTTGATATTTACGTAGATAAAAAGGAAAAAGTAAAGGTTGAAGAAATTGTGATACATGGCGTTGAAAATATTCCCGAAAATAAATTGAGGCGTGCCATGAAAAAAACAAACGAGAAATCGTGGCGTAACCTTTTCAGGACTAAAAAATTTCAAGAAGACTTGTACGAAGAAGATAAGTTGAATGTAATTGATAAATACAACGAGCTTGGATACAGGGATGCAATCATTACGAAAGACAGTATTTCAAAAGTTGAAGGTGAAAATACGGTTCGTATTGATATGTGGATTGAAGAAGGTGATAAGTATTATTTCAGGGATATTGACTGGGTGGGGAACACCATTTATCCTAATGAACATTTACAGGCATATCTGGGAATACAGGAAGGTGATATATTTAATCAGAAATTACTTGACGAGCGATTAACCATAGATAATGATGCTGTTGGAAACCTTTATCTTGATAACGGTTATTTATTTTATAACCTGACACCGGTTGAAGTTAATATTGAAAACGATTCAATCGACCTCGAAATGCGTATTTACGAAGGTAAACAAGCAACCGTTGACAAAGTTGTTATTGAAG
>JAGYNX010000594.1 GCA_018399855.1 Spirochaetota bacterium | reverse complement strand
TCATGCGCCTACAGCCGTACTGTTCGCGAAAACGGGGTTATCCGCAATAACGGTTTTGATCATCTCTTCGCCCCCATAAAAGGTGAACTGCAGCGGGGAGATCTTACCGTGGGAAACATGGAGTTTCCCATCAAGGCACCTTTTACCGGGAAAAGCATTGTGTTTAACTGCCGACCAGAGGTGCTTAACGCCATGAAGAACGCGGGCTTTGATCTTGTAACCCTGGCCAACAACCATGTTCTTGACCAGGGCCCCGAAGGTATTGACACCACCCTTCGATACCTCGACCAACGGGGCATCCGCCACGTGGGGGTGCAGGTAGCAGGGATGTCAGAAACAAAAGGTTTTTTTGCCACGATAAATGGCATTCGTATCGGTGTTATCGCCTATACGGGTGTTCATAATTATCCAATGCCCCGCAATGTTCGTCACCGGTATTCCATTAATGATTTTTATAAAAAGGAACAGGTTCTGCAAGATATACGTGAAGCCCGGGCACAATGCGATTTCTTATTTATGCTGGTACACGCGGGAACCGAGTACAAACTTCTTCCAGACAAAAGAGATGTGACACGCATGAAAGAATATTGCCAGGCCGGGGTAGACTGCGTGATCGGCCATCATCCCCATGTGCTGCAACCAATTGAACAATTTGTGACCGGGGACGGAAGGCGGTGTACCATATTTTACAGCCTGGGAAATTTCATTTCCAACCAGAGATATAGTCACGCCACCGATGACAACAGCATGCGCATCACCACGCAGGATTCAGCCATTGTGCATTGTACCCTGAAAAAATCCATGGGAAGGCTTAATGCCACCTACGAAGTTATTCCAATTTACACGCAGAATATACCCGATACCGCGTTCAGGAAATACGGCAGAAACATACAGACCCTGTCCATTCCCGCAAAAATTGAAATGCTGCAGAAACAGCTGAAAAATGCGGATAAAAAAGATGTGCCCGTATTGAAAAAAGAACTGCGATTACTTATGCAGCACAAAAAGAATATACACAGCCTGCTTGGGCACTACAATTCATACGACTCCATACAGATACGATAACAATACGTGACTACTCAGCTATGACTAAAATATTGATCATTTGCTGCATAATGGAAAGGAATTGGATCATCTCCCCCCGCTGAAGCTGACTTGTACCCACAAATCAGATAATTTATTTAATACTGCAAACTATTCTGTTTCCTTTATCCCCCTCCCTCGATGGGAGGCCGACGCTTATTGCGACATCCTGTCGCGCGTCGGCATCAACCTCATCCTGAGAACGTGGGTTAGGGGAGGGTGTGTTG
>JAGYNX010000593.1 GCA_018399855.1 Spirochaetota bacterium | reverse complement strand
CCAATAAATAATTATAAAAACTCAATCAGTATCACTCATCACTTCTCATCTTTCACTTAATTATGTGTATTTGTGAATAAAAATATTGAATTTACACCCATATGCCTGCTTAATTCAATTGACATGAATTATAGCAAAACATAATTTTAAAATATACACACTCTAAAAATTTTAAAAAAATCCATAATGGACAGAAAAGTGATACATATCCCTCTGTATCTCTGTGCCTCCGTGGTAAATTAAGGTTGTACATAATGAACAAGATCGGGTTTGACAACAAGAAATATCTTGAAGAACAGAAAAATGCTATCATGGAACGGGTAGCACGGTTTGACAACAAGCTGTACCTCGAATTCGGCGGTAAGCTGCTTTTCGATTATCACGCGTCACGTGTGCTTCCGGGATTTGATCCTAATGTGAAAATGAGACTGTTACAGCAATTGAGAGGCGAAGCAGATATAATACTGTGTATCTACGCGGGAGATATTGAAAGGAAAAAAGTTCGTGCCGATTTCGGTATTACTTACGATGCTGATGTGCTGAAACTTATCGATGATCTCCGTGACTGGAATATTGAGATTAAAGCGGTGGTGATTACACGGTATGAGAACCAACCGGCTGCAACAATATTTAAAAAGAAACTGGAGCGGCAGAATATACGGGTCTATACTCACATGTATACAAGGGGGTATCCAACCAATATCGACCTGGTAGTCAGTGATGACGGGTATGGAGCCAACGAGTATATTGAAACAGAAAGTCCACTCGTGGTGGTTACCGGTCCCGGTCCGGGGAGCGGAAAAATGGCAACCTGTCTTTCGCAGGTATACCATGAGAATAAGCGGGGTATAAAAAGCGGGTATGCCAAATTTGAAACCTTTCCCATATGGAATTTACCACTCAAGCACCCGGTAAATATTGCCTACGAGGCGGCCACGGCTGATATCGCTGATTACAATCTCATAGATCCCTTTCACCTGGAAGCCTATGACAAGGTTGCCATTAATTATAACCGTGATGTAGAGTCCTTCCCCGTTTTGAAAAGAATTCTTCAAAAAATATCAGGGGCAGAACCCATGTACCTTTCACCCACAGATATGGGAGTGAACAGGGCTGGATTTGGTATAACTGATGATGGAGTGGTGAAGGAGGCCTCTAAACAGGAGATAATACGCAGGTATTTCAGGTATTCTTGTGAATACGCTATGGGTTTTACCGACAGGGATACAGTTCAGAGGGTTGAGCTTCTCATGGAGGAACTTGATATTAACCCCGAAGACAGGGCCGTGGTAAAGCCTGCCCGACAGACAG
>JAGYNX010000592.1 GCA_018399855.1 Spirochaetota bacterium | reverse complement strand
TCTTTTTGACTGGATCTCGGATGTCATTCTGAACACGGGGGCCGGCAGCAGGTGTACTTCGTCATATATGATCAGTCCCCAGTTATTGGAACTGAATACCTCGAAATGCTTGAATTTTTCGTTTTTCTTCTTCCGGTATGTGAGAATACTGTAGGTTGCAATGGTGACGGGCTTGATCTCCTTGATATATCCCGAGTATTCCCCAATCTGGTCTTCGGTAAGGGTGGTCTTGTCGAGAAGCTCCTCTTTCCACTGCCGCAATGCCACGGTATTGGTAACAAGTATGAGGGTTTGTGTCTGAAGGACATCCATAACCCCTATACCGACGATGGTTTTCCCCGCGCCGCAGGGGAGTACGATAACCCCGTTACCCCCTTCCGGGCCGCCTCCACGGTGAAATGCTTTTACCGCGCTTTGCTGGTAATCACGTATGGTGAACTCTTTTCCGTTTGAAAGAACATCTTTTAATGCAATGGGACAGGGGTCACCCTCATCATATCCCGCAAGGTCTTCTACGGGGAAACCCAGTTTGATCAACGACTGCTTGATATGACCCCGCAGGCTGGCGTCAACCTGCACTGACTGTTCGTCGAGGTGGGCCACAATGTATCTTTGAATGCTCTTCTGATGGACAATCTCGCGGAGAAGTATTGGATCGTTTGAATACAAAACCAGGGAGTCGTCTTTTTTCATCAGCTGCAGCATGCCGTATCGCTGCATCTGTTCTTCAATGGTTGCCTTCACTGTCTGGGGTATTTCATACCTGCTGTAATCCGCCAGGTGGGTAAACACGTCCTTTACTGAAAGACCTGAAGAGGCGGCATTCCACAGGGAGAGGGCGGTGATTCTGTAGGTGTGTATATGTTCAGGACTTTTTTCAAGTTCGGCAAAGGGTGCGATGGCGTCCCTGGCATCTTCATATTGGGCATTGTCTACTTCTAAAAGCAGTGTATTGTCGCTTTGTACAATCAGTGGTTTATTCATATTTTTGTTTAGGGAGATCCTGTATAAATTTTAAGATTCTAAAGAGAACAGCGTGTGATCATTTTGTCAAATAATAATTATCCGGTTTATAACGCATTGTCCACGGGAGTGATTTAAATTCCGGGTATATACATGTGACCCATGATATAATCAGTCTATCAGCCCCCTATATCCCCCCAAGATAACGCCATATGACTGTCAATTTATTTTTACCTCTTGGTATATTTTTTTATATTGTTTGATGAGGAAGGGCCTCATATTTATAACTTTTGATATATAATCAATTGATTTGTTGTCATTAAGTAGCATTTCAACTCGATAATATTCT
>JAGYNX010000591.1 GCA_018399855.1 Spirochaetota bacterium | reverse complement strand
CCAGATGTTCACAATTCACCCCCATGAAGAGTATTAAGAAAAAGAATCTCCTCTCTTGACAAATGATATAAAAAATGAATATAGTAGGTGTACGCATCTATCTATGGGAGGTAAATATGAGCGAGATTATAATCTACGGGAAATCCGGTTGACCATATACCACTAATGCCCGTGAGGCATATGGTGATAGAGCCGTATATGTTGATGTTAAAAATGATGCATCCGGAATGGAAGAGATGATTCGACATTCCGGTGGGAAGCGTCAGGTACCTGTTATCGTGGAAAACGGGAAGGTTACCGTGGGATACGGTGGAACCTGAGGAGTCTGAAAAGCCGCCGTGCGCGGCTTTTGATTGTAAAGAATACATCATGCTATTCGCGTCATTTACCATGATCACGCATTTGCAGTACCAGGGTGTCAATAGTTTTAGCCGTGGGAAGGCATGTCTGTCCACGGCACACGTGACCGGCAACATGTTCATCAAGATCACGGTTTAATATGAATACCGTGGCAGGATAATACTCTGCCTGCAGCATTGAGATGGTTTTTTCACCTGTAGTAACACTGCCCCCATGAATAAACCAGTCAAGACCTTCCAAAAGGGAAGCCGACGCATGGGGTACCCGTCCGAGAACAGAACTGAAAGCCTTGAGAACCTGTTCTGCCCTGTCAAACAACCTGGCCTCGCTGGTAAGCAATGCCAGTCGAACCAGGTTGCTTGCCGCGATACCGTTACTGGAAGGAGTTGCCTGGTCCATGTAATACCTTTCCCTCAGTGGGATCTCAACTGATGAATCTGACGGTGAACTGAAATACCCGCCATCTTTTTCATTCCAGAACAATGAATCAAATTTTACCTGCAATGATAGCGCGTTGTCAAGCCATAGGGGGGTACCGGGATCCATGTTGTGAATATCAAGTAAAGCTTTTATGAAGTACGCGTAATCATCAGATTGCGCGTATTGTGCCACATGTCCATCGTAGTTTAACCTGTAGAGCCTGCCTTCTTTAACCTGGTGATCCAGGATAAAGCGGGCTGCCCGCTGTGCCATTTCAGCGAAGTGATCTTTTCCAAACACCTGGTAAGCCCGAACAAGCCCAGAGATCATAAGACCGTTCCATGCGACGATCAACTTGGTGTCGGTAACCGGGGGAATTCGTCCATCCCATTTCTTTTCTTTTGCGTCTGAATTGTTTCGTGCTGGCTCAAGCATTTCGTCTGGTGAAAACGTTCTTCCGTATCGCCGGGTAAACAGTGCCACGAGAATGGTCTCGATTTCGCCGGGTAACGTACCACTTTCGTTTCTTTTG
>JAGYNX010000590.1 GCA_018399855.1 Spirochaetota bacterium | reverse complement strand
TGCACGCCAACATCGCCAAACTGGAACTGAACTCTTTATCACCGGCAGGCTTGAACAGTACCGGTATGAAAATGATAACGGCCATACAGTGTATGATAACAGCATCGTGGTAGAGCAGTTCGATTTTGGGGCCCGTAATGCAGCGTCAGAAATGACCGGTGGGGAAGATAATTAGCGTATTATCCAGGCGGCGGCAGAAAATGCCGCCGCTGAATTATAAATTACAACTACCTGCTTGACCTGGCAATATGCTTTTCAATCCTGAGTATACCGAACATGACGGCGATAGTGATCAAGCCCATGATCATGGCAAACAGTGCTGTGTAAAATGCCAGCGTGGATAGAAATTCATCCAGTTGAAAATTGTCATCTTTTTTCAGGCTGTAGATATCACTATTAAAAGCAGACCTGTAGTTTTTGTATACCCTGCTGTAAGCAATGTTGTTTATTGGATAGCCGTTGCTGGTATACACGGGGATATCGTTATCCCTCGCGTCGTCGATGTAATCTTCAAGCCCGTCAAGGTAGTTGTCCTGGAACTCATCCCTGGTCTCCCGAACAACATATTCAAGATGGGCGACAGAATTTTTCGTGAAAGTTGCGACGCGATCATCGATAAAACCCTTTTTCGCTTCCGGGTCAACAACACGCTCTTCCATGTCGCTGTCGTATTTCATGAATTTGTTCTCATTTTCATCCGCGTATGATTGTACAACGTCCCTGTACTGCGGTGTAATGTCTTCCATGAATTCAGATACCAGCTGCTTGTACTCCTGCTTTTCTGCCAGTGGGATCTTTTCTTCATCCATGTAGTCATACTTAGAAAATTCGACCTTCGGCTCTGTTTTTACAGTAACCAGGTTGTAAATACCCGAATACCCCTTAGCCAGCAGCATCAGCACGATGGCAAGGATGATAATTCCCATCATAACAGCCCCGAAACCCCGACTGATGGCCAGTAATTTCTGTTCAATCCTGTCTATATCCATGTTTCCTCCCTTGATGTAAGTTATGTGATTTAGAATACAGTGAAGATTCTACATGAGAAAAACTATAAAAGGTAGACCTTCAGGGTTGACCATGCGAGTTAATCCTGCAAGTCCCCCATGGGACCACAGGGGGAGTGATGCGGAAGATGCAGACATTCAAGTTATGTAAACACCGGTAGTAAACATGGAGCTCAACAACCCCCTCTCTTTCTCCCCCATAAAGGGGGAGAGGTCTGGAAATGTCAGTACAGGTTGACCTTCCCATCTGCTTCCATCATATGCTACCCCCGTCACCCGTAACCCGTCACCCGTCACCGTCTTTCCACCCATCAC
>JAGYNX010000059.1 GCA_018399855.1 Spirochaetota bacterium | reverse complement strand
GAGCTTGGGCCCGAAGGCGTTCTTGAAATACCTGAAAATGTCTCCCATTGAAATGTCACGGGGATTGTTAATGGTGGAAAAAAGCGTACTCACCGTGTGAAGATGGTTAAATATAATATCATTTTTTGTTATCCCCTTCTTCTCTGCCCACTCCTGGAAAGAAACCTTTTCAAGCTTATCAATTTCTTCGTCCGGCAACAGGTAGCCTTCAGCGTAATAGTCCAGGTAAGGGATCCCTTCTTCTTTCGCGATTCGCACCAGCTCCGGGTCCTTGTTTTTACCGGCAATGTCGGTGTAAATGTTACCCTGATAATACGATCCCCACTGCGCCCCATGCTTGTTCACGCCGTTAACGCCACCGATAAGCTCTTCGAAATCAAGCATGTAGCCGGCCCCGTTGGCGCTGATGGCATGGTACCCGATATCAAGCGTGTAATCGTCAAGCATCCTCTTATCGATGATGGTCTCGATCCCGGGCTCTGACCCCGCGATGTAGGTATACTGGGTTGCCAGTATATCCTTGTACCATTGCAATCCCTTATCCGCGATTTCCTCTCCCTTTATCGACATTGCCCTGCCGCCGACCCTGTCGGTCTGTTCAAGCAACAGTACTTTATGTCCTTCTTTCGCAAGCAGGGTGGCAACCGCAAGTCCGCCAACGCCTGCCCCGATAACTATGTCATCAAAGCGTTTTTGATCAGCCATTCTGTCCCTCCAC
Organism: Spirochaetota bacterium; assembly: GCA_018399855.1. Lineage (GTDB taxonomy): Bacteria > Spirochaetota > UBA4802 > UBA4802 > UB4802 > M55B154. The sequence continues at coordinate 8,931 of JAGYNX010000059.1, read as the reverse complement.
GTTATCCGTAAGTAGTACGTATTCGTGCAGCATCTCCCCTGACACGGAATCTTCCACGCCATCAATGCTCACGTACATGTTGTAATCCGCCAGGAAACGGAAATAGTACTGTCCCCAGTCAACCACCTTTGGCAATTTCATGGTTTCAATTACCCTGGTTGTATCAATTTCAAGCCTGAATTTAACTCCAAGGGTGTCAGTACTCAAAATGATCTTCCCCGCGTACGACTTACCCAGGCTTTCATCAGTCCTGAAATCCTCAAGATCCACGTTAACCATGTCAGTTGATAGAACGATCTCGTTGTCCCGGGCAATAAGAAGTGGAGATACCACCGTGCCATCATCCCGGCTTGGAAGTACCCACCCGTAATCAACGGTATATTTCTCGTTATGTACTCTTCCCCAGTACCACGCGCTGAATGTCTTGTGGCAGCGGTAATTTCCCCAGTTATGATCATGGTAGCCCTGTCCTTCAACGGGGATGGTGGATCCATCCTTGAAGAACAATTCTCCCTTCACGTTACCGTTTGGTACGGGTACCACCCATCCTGCCACCATGCCCTTCTCTTCGCTCTTGTAGTTGTAGCCGGTACCGGGTTTCCATGGTGGGACGTTATTGGTAAATGTAAGCCTTGCCCCGTCATCATTGATATTGAGATACAGCTCGTAGTGATCACCCATGTCTTTTACCCGGCTCTTACCCATTGCAACATCACAGTAATCAGGGTTGGCCCACACCGTTGATGGTTCGCTCAACTCGTACCTGTCAATCCTTGTCCCATCCGGCGCGTAAATGAAAAACTGCAGGGATGGTACCATTGGTTTCAGGAACATGTTCCTGTAATGAAAGGTAATAACCATGTGATACCCGTTGCTGAAAGAGGCATCGAAGTACCACCACTCGTAGTATTCTTCCGTGGAATCCTCGTACTTGTGCGAGGCGTCATCCCTTCGTTGAAAGTTTGACGGGTTCCTTTCGGCTCCCCGTATTCCCCTGAAATAGGCCAGGTAGTTTTTAATTTCCTTTTCCTGCATATCTTGTTACCCTTCCAGAATAATCTCACACCGGTTTAAAATGCTTTATATCGAGAATATTTCCCTGCCTTTCGTTTTCAAGTACCGGTGTCACCTTCATGCCGATAGAAATATTCTCGTAATCTACGTCACCCAGGTAATGAGTAATACCGGTATCCGCGCCATCCAGCTTAATGACGGCATATACGAACGGAGCTTCCCTTGGTATTACAGGTTCGTTATAATGTACCTGCGTAAATGTTTCCACTACTCCTTCGGGACCCACTTCTACCATGTCATCAACTTTCATGTTGTAAAAGCATGGACCGCATGTCTCCCTGGGTGGCATGTACACCTTCCCGCACCGGGGACATTTTACCGCCATTATTTTACCTTCGTCACGCAGGGTGATATAAAACCTGCTGCCGATCTTCCCGGCATAGTATTTACTCATCGCGGTTATATGTTGTTCAACCTCGAAAGGCCAGAGCGCGTTATCAGTCATTTTTCTCTCCTTCAAATGAAAATGCGGTTACCGTCATTCAATGGGATCAAAGTATTCTATGTCAGCAAGGTCACCCCTGCGTTCTTCCCGGGGTCTGAATTTCACCCTGAAACGCATCCCCACCTTGATCTTACTCATGTCAGGTTCTATGTTCAGCATGTGGTCAATGGGAGCGTCACAACCATCAAGCTTCACTGAACCGTAACTGAAAGGTGGGTCATGCGGCTTTCCTGTTGTAGGGTCTGTCATGGGAAAGTACATGATGGTAAATGCCTCCAGGGTTCCCTCGTTAGAAAGTTCAACCCATTCATCACATTTCACGTGACACCTGGCACAGACTATTCGCGGTGGTATCATCACCCGTTTGCACGAAGGGCACTTTATGCCATATATCTTTTCGTTATCACGTAATTCCACCAGGAAACGTGTCATGTATTTGCCCGCGTCAAACCTGTAGGGAACGTCCACAAGTATTGGGACATGTATGTATTCCTGATCAACCGTTTGTTCGCTCATGATAAATTCCTCCTCTCTCAGTCTTCCAGGCTGTCCGAAAGCGATGTCACCACGGTCCAGCATGTTCCACCATAACCGGTGGCAAGTGCCCTGTGAACGTCACGCGGCACCTGGTGCCCGCCGGCATCACCCCTGATCTGCAGGGCTGCTTCCCATATACGCAACATGGCGGACGCGCCAATACAGTTGGTGGACAATACCCCGCCCGAGGGGTTCACCGGTATACTCCCGTCAATTTCGGTTATTCCTTTCTCGATCAGCTTAAAGCCCTCACCCTTTTTGCACAGGTGAAGATCCTCGTACCAGAGTATCTCCGCCCAGGTTGCAGGCTCATAAATTTCAAAGACATCATAATAGCTTGCCGGATCTTTTACGCCAAGCTTTTTGTACACCCTGGTTGCGGCAACATCCGAGAACTTTGGGGCTGTTGAAGAGGTATCCCTCCATTCCAGTACGAACTGCTCGTTATGTGCGGTTTCCATGGCCCGAAGCCATACCGGTTTTTTACAGCGGTCCTTCGCCGTTTTTTCATCCGCCAGTACCATGGCACAGGCACCGTTTGAAGCGGGACACATGTCCAGCATGCGTATTGGGTATGCCAGCATCCTGGAGTTCATGACGTCCTCGATCTTGATGTTCAGCTTAAGGTGAGCATACTCGTTCTTCCTGGCATTCTGGCGTGCCTTTACTGCCACCATGGCCGAATGTTCTTCAGTTGCGCCGAAGTTTGCCATGTACGAAGAACCAAGCATGGCGAAAAAGCCCATCGCCGCCCCCGCCATTGAGCGTCCGAAGAGTGGATGTGCAACACCACTCAGAATGGCGTTGGTATCCCCCTCTTCCTGCTTCTCAAACCCAATACATAAAACCCTGTCGAACAACCCGCTTGCCACGTGATGAGCGCCGGCTGCAATAATGGTGGCCCCCACCGTTCCACCGGTGGTTATCTTCAACCCCGGTTTCCCGAATGCCCCTGTACTGTCTGCAAGCCAGCAGTCGGTCATGTGCTGTCCTTCAAAAAATTCCATGTTACCCAGTAAAACAGCATCAATATCATCCATTGTCATATTTGCATCTTTAAGGGCAGCCAGTACCGCTTCATTTACCATTTCGGGCTGGCTTACATCCTGCCTTCGCGCGGCATGATGTGTCTGCCCACCGCCTACAATTGCCACGTTACGCTTCATTAGAAACCTCCATCTTAATCCCTGCCAAGAACAACCACACAGTGATGCTGGCCGCAATGACCACTCTGCCCCTGTACAACTGCCACGCCAGCGTCTTTCACCTGCCGTCTGCCTGCCTCTCCCCGCAATTGCAGGAAAGCCTCCGCCACGCTGTGCAGCCCGGCCACGTTGGCGGGAACGCCGCCAAGCAATCCCCCGGACGGGTTCACCGGGATATCACCCTCGAACAGGGTTCTCCCGGAATCGATCAATTCTCCACCTTTACCGGCTTCGCAAAGGCCCAGACCCTCGTACCACATGAGCTCCTGGTGAGCAAATTCCTCGCCAACCTCGAAGACGTCCACGTCTTTCACAGGATTTTTTATACCAGCCATGGCATACGCCCTGCCGGCTGCCTGTTCAAGGGCACGGCTCATGGCCAGGTCCCTGTCACCAAGATAATGGGCGTCATAACTTGACCCAATTCCGTTCACCCACACGGGGTTTTTAGTAATCTTCTTTGCTGCCTTCTCTGACGCCAGTATCATGGCCACGGCACCGTCCGTATCAGGAGCCATCTCCTTCTGGGTAATGGGTGTGGCCAAAACCGGCGACTCTATAATGTCTTCTACGCTGTAAAAGCCGAAGTTATGTGCCGTTTCATTTCGGGAAGCGTTGCCCAGGTTTTTCACAGCCACCTTCGCCACCTGGTCCCGTTGTATTCCATGCACGTGCATGTACCGGGTTGCCTGCAGGGCACCGGCAGAGGTATAATCCAGCCCCAGTTTCCTGGAAAAAATCGGCTCGAAGGCATCGTTATTCACGATATTCCTGTTGGTCTGTGACATCTTGGTATGGGCAAGAAGCAGTGTCAGGTTATACTCTCCCGAGAGAATCGCGATTGTACCGTAATACACGGCCGTTGAACCGTCCATTGCCATTTTCTCTTCGTTCCTCAGGTGTCCACCAATTACGTCGGTTATACCGATGTTGGATATGGTTTGCCCATCCCATATATCGTGGGAACAGCTGATACTGTTATCGATATCATCACCGATGGTCAGCCCTGTCTCCGTGAGGACCTTTTCTATAACCTCGTATGCCAGCTCCGAGTAATTCGCATCCGACCTGGATGGACTGAAACCCGTTTTCGCCGCCGCAACTATTGCAACCCTGTCAGTCATAGATGCCTCCTATATTTTCTCAAAAATGGTCGCCACGCCCTGTCCGCCACCTATGCACAGGGTGGCCAGCCCATACCTGCCACCGGTACGGTGCAATTCATTTACCACCCCTATCGCGAGCCTTCCACCTGACATACCGTTTGGATGTCCAAAGGCAATAGCACCACCATGGGGATTCCACTTTTCCGGAATCACACTGTGCCCGTTCTTCTCCAGTATCTTCATCACAGCAAGTGTCTGCGACGCGAACGCCTCGTTACATTCAACTACATCCATGTCTTCAAGCTTCAACCCCGCATCCTTCAAAACACGTTCACAGGCAATCACCGGGGCAATCCCCATATACTTCGGTTCCCTGGCACCCAGCGCGGATGCCACGAACCTGGCTTTCGGGGTGAGACCCAGCTCATCCGCTTTCTCACGTGACATCACCAGCACAGCAACGCCACCGTCATTCATTCCCGATGAGTTTCCGGCGGTCACGCTCCCGTCTTTTTTGAAAGCGGGCCGCAGTTTTCCCAGTTTTTCCAGGCTGGTATCACGGGGATGTTCGTCAGTATCAAAAATTACCGGATCACCCTTGCGCTGCGGTATTTCAACTGGAACGATCTCATCCTTGAAAATCCCCGTTGTAATTGCTTCACGGGCAAGCTGCTGACTGCGAAGACCAAACTTGTCCTGCTCTTCCCGTGATACCTCAAACTCTTCGGCAAGTATCTCCGCGATTATACCCATTGGCACGTTTGTTTCATCGTCAGGACCCGTTTCGCGGGTTATCCACGCGGGAGGTGCCAGCGAAAAAGGAGACTCCTGCCTTTTCATCATGTATGGCTGCCTGCTCCATGATTCACACCCGGCCGCAACATACACATCACCGAAGCCTGCCATAATATATGCAGCCGCAGTATTGATGGTCTGCAATGATGATCCACACTGACGCTCAACAGTCTGGGCCGGCACTGAATCGGGGAAGCCTGCCTTCAAGGTTGCCCACCTGCCAATATTTACCGCGGCATTATTAGTACAGGCGTGTCCAACCAGCACATCATCTATTATGGCTGGATCAAAGCTCATTCTTTCACGCAATCCCTTCATGGCAAATGCTGCCAGCTCTTCGGGCCGGAAAGATGACAATGCACCTCCCATCCTTCCAATCGGTGTTCTTACTCCACCTACAATTACTACTTCTTTCATTTGATCACCTCGGTCATCAGCGATTCGACTGATTCATCAGTCAATAGATATGTATAGATACATTTCATTTCCCCTTGAATGAAGGTTTTCTCTTCTCAAGAAATGCCGTCATTCCCTCCTGCTTATCCTCACTTCCCATAACCAGGCCGAAACACATGGCCTCCATGGCAATACCCGTTTTCAGATCAGCCTGCGCACCATTGTTAATTGCAGTCTTTGCCATATAGAGGGCAAATGATCCCCTTTCAGCTATCTTTTGGGAAATTTCGTCAACCTTAACGTCAAGTTCACCGGGTTCAACAACGTGATTCAGCATACCAATATTATAGGCTTCCTGAGCACTGATGTGGTCACCGGTAAATATCAGCTCCTTGGCTTTCCCCATTCCCACAAGGCGGGTAAGCCGCTGTGTACCGCCGTAACCGGGAATAATGCCAAGCTTTATCTCTGGAAGACCAAACTTTGCATTACTTGAAGCTATCCGTATATCACACGACAGCGCTACTTCTGTTCCCCCACCAAGCGCAAGGCCGTTAATTCGTGCAATAATTGGCTTTCTAAAATTTTCAATCTCCCCGCAAATAGCCTGTCCCGTTGGAACCTCGTACACAGTTTCCACGTAGCCTGAACTTTTCTGCATGATGGAAATATCACCACCCGAGATAAATGCCTTATCACCTGAACCGGTAAGTACCACCACCTTCACTTCCTCATCCCGTGCCAGGTCGCTTTCAAGTGCGTCACGTATTTCAAGCATGGTCTGGTGCCGTATGGCATTCATTACTTTTGGACGGTCAATAGTGATGGTTGCCACTCCCTCTTTTTTAGTTACAATTATATCTTCGTAATTCATCATTCATTCCTTTTTGTCGATTGACTTATCAATCAATTTTTCAATCAAAAAGTTTTGCCTGGCTTTTTGTGCCATCTTCATTGTAATCATAGAACCCCTTTCCGTTTTTTCTTCCAAGGCGCCCTGCCTCAACCATTTTCCGGTAAAGGATATTCACCGCATCTTTTTCAGCATGCGTATACTGATACACGGCATCACCTGCGTTTACAATTATATCAAAGCCCCCGAAATCAGCCAGCTCACACGGACCCATTGGATGTCCGGCACCAAGTTTCATGGCCGTGTCCACTTCTTCCGCTGTTGCTGTCCCTTCAAGAACGATCTGCGCTGCTTCATGGTAAAGAAGCCCCAAAAGACGATTGACGATAAAGCCGGGAACATCTTTTACCTTCACTGGCACCTTGCCAAGCTGCTTGCAGAAATCTACCACGATGTTCAACGTCTCTTCAGATATACCAATCGGCTTTACCACTTCCACCAGCTTCATCACTACAGCCGGGTTAAAGAAGTGCAAACCTACGCACTTATCCTTCCTGTTTGTAGCGCCGGCAATGGCTGTTACCGGAAGTACCGAGGTATTGGAAGCAAAGATTGTTTTTTCCGGGCAATACGAATCCATCTCGGCAAACACTTTCTTTTTCAATTCCATGTTCTCCGGGATTGCTTCGATAACGAGATCCGTATCCTTTACCGCTTCCTTCAGGTCCGTTGATGTGTTCAGACGCTTTATTATTGCGTCTCCCTCTTCCCTGGTTATTTTTTCCTTTGCCACGAAATGCTTTTCAATGTTCTTTTCGATGATAGCCATGGCTTTTTTCAGCATACCATCATCAATGTCATATAGCGTAACATTGAATCCCTTCATGGCAGAAACCTGCGCAATGCCATGACCCATCGTTCCCGAGCCAAGCACTGTCACCTTTTGAATTTTCATTATTTCACCTCCTGGATACAGGATATAACACCCTGTTATGATATAAAGCCTTTTGTTAAAACTTTCATAGTTTGATCCACAACCTTCTTTATGGGCATTGCACTCACGTTGAAATTGGGGTTATACACGTACTGCCGTATAACTGCGTCAACAACACCATGCACCATGAACGAACAAATGGCAGGATCACACGCATTGCTAATCTGACCTGATTTTTGCCCTTCAATTATTATTGTCTCTAACTTTGAAAAAAACTTTTTGTAGATTTGCTGATTATCCTCATCATAAAACCTTTCCAGTCTTGGCACATCCATGATGAGTACCTTCATCAGGTCAGGACTGCGATGATAATTCATATACATGTATTCAACCACCTTGTATATTCGCTCCAGGGGATCTTTCACCGATTCGTTCACTTCATCAATCTTGTTTACCAGGTTTAACCATGAAGTCTGGAAAATCTTGACAAGAATATCATCTTTACTCGGAAAATAGTGATAGAAAAGACCATACGCAACGTTAGCTTCTTTCACGATATCAGATATCCTGCTCTTGTAATATCCCTTTAGTGCGAAAACAGTAATTGCTGAATTGAGAAGAAGTTTTCGTTTTTTCTCAGTTTGTTCTTCCATCATTGTCATAAGTATTCTTTTCTCGCTATTGATATATTGACTGATTGATTTGTCAATCAGTCAATATATTCCAATCATCACATTATTGTCAAGAAAAATGCTGCTTTTTTTGAAAAAACAATATTTTTTTAATGTTACCACCGCCACATTCCATCATTATTCATGCTGACCAAATGTTCAAGCTTTTCTCCCCCCCTCTCATCCTGCAAGAACCCGCTGTACCACCTTCAGTAATGCTTCCATGTTATACGGCTTTAAAGCCATCCCCACAAATCCATGTTCAGTATCCACATCCAATCAATGTCTTTTCGTTTAAACCTGAACTCAACCGCGTATTCTCCTGTTTGATTATCAAGGTATTTTTTAATTTGTTCTCTCACCTGCCCTATGTGATCAGGATATACCCGCTATTCAAATTCTTTCAGAGAACAGGGAAACTCGTCAACAACGAATATTCAGAATTTGCTACTCTTCCCCACTGCCCTGTTTTTTTCGTATTCCTTCCCAAAATACAGTATAGATGTCATCAATGATGCCATCGGTTATACGGATGGATCCCGAGGTATGCAGGTGATGAAGCTGCTTCACCGTCCCCCACATATAGACTGTAATAGTCGTATAATCAACATCCCGTATCTGGCCTTCGGCAATACCCCGTGCGATAAGATCCTTAAGATGTTGATTACGCCGATTATTTTCTTTGATTGACTCCCGGCTGATATATGGTGAAGCGGAGTATTGCTCAATGAAGCTTGCCTCGTAGGGATTATTTATAAAATACATAAGTATATTTCGCCATTTCAGGTAAAACTCGTCATGAACGCTGACGTTCTCGGGTATGTTCTTTATGGTTTCCTGATGAAGTTCTTCCCGGATGATGCAGTACAATTCATTTATTATTGTTTCCTTGTTAGTAAAGTAACGGTAAATGGT
>JAGYNX010000589.1 GCA_018399855.1 Spirochaetota bacterium | reverse complement strand
GGGAACGATATCTTCAGGTTTTTCCACCCGTATGCCGAATCCACCCATGCATTCCACGAACTGGTGATAATCGATCTCGCCGATCTCGGTGCCCTCGTCCATGGGTTTGCCCAGCTTGATCTTCTGGCTGTGGCGTATCATCCCCCAGCCAAGGTCGTTGTTGATGACGATCACTACCGGGATCTTCTTGCGTATGGCGGTCTCGAACTCCATGAAGTTGAAACCCACCGAGCCGTCGCCGATGATGTTCAGCACCCGCTTGTCAGGGTACATCATCTTTGCGGCAATGGCGTAGGGTATACCAATACCCAGGCAGCCGTAAATGCCGGATTCAAGGTAATGTCCTTCTTTCACGGCGGTTCTGGCCATGGCCATCCATACCTGTGTATCACCGCCGTCTCCAACCACGATATCGTCCTCCCCGTTCATGTAGGCGTTCACCTCGGCTGCCAGCCTGTAGGGATGAATGGGGACGCTGTCACTTTTCGCGTTGACATCTCCCATGGACTTGGATTCCTCTTCAGCTTTTTTCAGTTCATCTACCCAGGAGGAGTAGCCTTTGCCGGGTTTTGCCTTTCCGGTATCAAGCAGTTCAAGGCATTCCCGCATCAGGGCCTGCACGTCGCTCATGATGGGAAGATCAATGGTGCGGTTGCGTCCAAGTTCGGCGGGGTCGATGTCCACCTGTGCGAATTTCGCGTCGGGGTTAAAAAGCTGACCGCTGCCGTAGTACATGCAGATGCGGTTGCCCAGCAGCACGAAAAGATCGGCGTTGTTCATGGCGTGGGCACATGCCCCGTAGCGTATGATGAGGGATGCCTCGAAGCAGAGTTCATGGGTATCGGGTACCAGCCCCCGTCCCTGCAGGGCGGTGAACACGGGTACGCCTGTCTTTTCCATGAACTGCAGAAGCTCTTTCCCGGCATCTGAGTAGTAGGCGCCGCTGCCGGCGAAAATGACGGGCCGCTTCGCCTTTTTCAGCATCTCAAGAAGCTGTACCGCCTTTCCCCGGTCAACGATCCTCGTTTCGGGGGTGGTAGACATCTCACGGATCTCTGATCGGTCAACCATGGCATTCTGCACGTCAACGGGCAGTTCAAGGTAGACGGGTCCGGGCTTGCCGCTGATGCAGGTGCGGTAGGCCATGTCCACGAATTCCTTGATTCGCTCGGGCTTGTGGCAGACGAAGGCCTTCTTTACCATGGGCTCAATAACCGGCAGCTGTATCATGTCCTGCAGGTCAAGCTTCTCGCAGGCGTTCAGCCCTACAACGCCGGCGATAAGCAGCAGTGGCGAGTTGGCAAGGCGTGCGTTGGCGATGGG
>JAGYNX010000588.1 GCA_018399855.1 Spirochaetota bacterium | reverse complement strand
ATCATAAAAGAGTAGAGCCGCGTGTATCAATTTTCGAATCTTGACAGGGGGGCGGTAACCGAAGGGTTTCACGTCCCCCTGTGCCGTAGTGGCATTGCTTCCATCTCATGCCCTGCACACATTACATAAAAGTGACTTCATGCCTACCGAGCCGGTTATGGGATCAAATGCCCTGTTGTCGGTGAGTACGTTGCAGTTGCTTTCCCTGTAGCCGTGGTAGAGGTGTACAACGCGTGGGTCAATGGTATTCGTAAGGTGTGCCCTGCACCTGATGCATCCCCTTGGTGAAGAGACCCGGACAACCGTGCCGTTCCCTATGCGGCGCCTGCGTGCTGCCGCCGGGTGTATCTCCAGCAGGTTCCCGGGGGCATGCCTGTGCAGCGACGGGATGTTCCTCATCATGGAATGGGTATACGCTTCCAGCTTGGTGCCGGCGATGAGAATGAAGGGATACCTTTTTGCCAGGTCCGGCCGAGACTCCGGGCTTTCTGCGGGTTCGGTATATTCAGGCAGCGGATTAAAGCCATGCTCTTTCAATTTCTCGGAGTACAGCTCTACTTTCTTTGACGGGGTCATGAATCCCATGCCTTCGTATTTTTTATACATGTTCGGGTAGTTCCTGAACATGGTCAGTTTCAGCACGCCGCGGATAACGCTTCCAAGTGGCCCCGGTATTTTTGTGTAGAGGATCGGGGGTACGGTAACGATCATCCCGTCAGGGTTTTTTCGCAGTTGGTCACAGGTTATTCCCAGCGGTTTGATCTCGTAGTTTATGGCTTCCTCCCGTGTTTTCCACGGGAAATATTTTTTAAATCCCATTTTCCTGCCCAGGCGGCAGATTATTTCCCAGTCGGGGAGGCTTTCGCCAACAGGTTCCACTGCCTTCTGGCTGAGAATGATCCTTGAAGTGGAGTTCCAGGCGTGATCAGCATGAATATCATAGGTAACTATCCGCTCCTGTTCCAGGAACGTGCTTGCAGGCAGTACAATATCGGCAAGTTCTGCTGTTGGGCTCATGAAATGATCCGCCACTGCCAGGAAATCAAGCTTTCGTAATGCACGTTCCACCACCCTCGAGTTGGCGCATGCAAGCACGGGATTTGCACCGAATACCATCATTGCCCGTACCGGGTAAGGATGGTCGTGAAGAATGGCGTCCCATATTTCAGGGGCATGCGCCGACGGCCAGGTGGTTGAAAGCTTTGACCAGAGCACCTTTTTGGCGCCGATCTTCTTCTCTGCCTGTTCAGGGGGCAGCCTGTCAAACAGCTTCATGTCCCTGAAGGCCATGTTTACCGGTATGGTGAAGATGTTGCCGCCTTTC
>JAGYNX010000587.1 GCA_018399855.1 Spirochaetota bacterium | reverse complement strand
CAAAATACTGCATGCTATCTATTACTGGATTCCCGCCGCAGTTTATCCCCACGCAGGCGGGGACGGGAATGACATTATAAAAGATGTCATTTTGAGAAAAGACCCGGGAAAGATTAACGCAAAGACACAAAGAGATGAAGCAAGACATAGAAGAGATTGAAAATTTTAACAGAACCATTCATTTATTAATGACACCCCCTGTGATAATGATATCATGTGCTATGTTTAACAATATCTTCGCACAGTTGCCAGCTCTGCGTCTTCACGCTTGACCTATTATAGAAGAAACACAATATTATTACCAGCAGGATATATGATGAATAACAGCAATAATAAAAATACCATGGCATCCATGATCCGTGATGCCGGCATTAAGCTTACCGCGGCGCAGGTGGACGGGTTCTGGAAATTCTACACCATGCTGGTTGAAAAAAACCATGAGTACGATCTCACCCGCATCACAAGGTTTGAGGATATCATCACCAAGCATTTTATCGACTCTCTCATGGTGGCAGAACTGATTGACCTGCCTGTGCCCCTTCTTGATATCGGCACCGGCGCGGGTTTTCCCGGGATACCGCTTAAAATCGCCCACCCGGATATCCCCATTATACTGGCAGAACCCCGCCAGAAGCGGGTTCAGTTTCTCCACGAGGTAATCGACGCCCTTGAACTTGAAGATATTGAAGTATATCCACACCTGGTAACAGATCATTCATTTTTCGAGGTACGGGGGGTTATCACCAGGGCCCTTGAGTCAACCACTGAATCACTGCACCGGGTAAACCACTTTCTTCCAATGGGGGGACAGGTTATATTGATGAAGGGCCCCGCGGTTGACAGCGAATCGACAGATTCGTTTTCACGGGGCAATTTTACCATCACCATGGACCAGGAATACACCCTGCCAGGCACCAGCAACAACAGGCGGCTGCTGGTATACTCAAAGATATCCGACCAGGTGAAGAAGACCTACAGGATAATGAAAAATCCCGATGAGACGGAGGGTGTGGCCATCACATCCCCTGACAACAATCGATACAAGCAGCTCAAGAAGATCACATCCGGTGACGGTTTAAAAAAAGCCGGGAAAACCCTTGTGTACGGAAAGAAGCTCATACATGACCTGTGGCAGTCACGTCCCGAATTATGTTCTAACCTCGTGGTATGGGACGGGTACACAGACAGTGATATTTCTTTCATGGAACTGATACAGCAGTTCACAGCTGAAAGCCGGTTCCTGATACTGAAGAAATCATTCTACAACGAGCTTGACGTATTCAGCACCAGGGTGCCCCTCATGGAGATAGAACTTCCCCCCATAGCAGACTGGGAC
>JAGYNX010000586.1 GCA_018399855.1 Spirochaetota bacterium | reverse complement strand
CTCTCCTTGCAGGTTAATGCGTTATGTCTTTGTCACCGTTGTGTAAATAATGTTACGGGCATACCCGCATTCGGTCAATAACTATTATAGCATTCTTTACAGTGCATCATGGGAGTGATTTAAATTCCGGGTTATATACATGTGACCCATGATATAATAAGTCTATCAGCCCCCTATATCCCCCCAAGGGGGATTCCTGACTCATTATATTAAATCTCAACACCTGAAAATTTCATTTAAATGCATTTTTTGTCCCCCGTGGGGGGATATAGGGGGCCTCGTAGTGTACGTTCGCATGACAAAGAGGACTGTGCCCTTCTTAATTCAAAATTGACATTGAAATTCATTGCACCTTACCCGATATTTAATTCACCCCCTTTTTACATCCATGTAATATGCTTGACGTAGGGCACTTCAGCACATAGCTTTATTGTTACGGATGATGGAACCGACAGTTTCGCCATCCGTAACAATAATTAAATGGCTGAACACACGCAATGTTGACAATACGTATCGGATTATTCATTCTCGGACTTGTTCTCGCCGGGGGCATATTTCTTTTTCTGCGGGCCATGCAGTATCCGGCAAAGATACGCAAGGCAGAAGAACTACTGGATAATGGTGAAACTTCCAGGGCCAGCGAGCTGGTAAAACTCATACTGGAACGCAAAAAAGATTACGTTCCGGCGCGATATCTCCGTGCCCAGATACTGGTACGCCAGAAACAGTACCTCCTTGCCATATCAGAACTCAACAGCATTCTTGCCCTGCCCGATTACAAGAAATATGTCAGTGAACTTGAAATTTTTTACATGCTGGCCGAACTGTACCACGAAACACAGCAATGGCAGAAAGAAATTGAAGTATATAAAAAGATACTTCAATATAATCCCGATGACGTCAATGCCAATCACCGGGTGGGACTGGTCTTTTACCGGCATAATGATTTCGCCGAAGCACGCAATCATCTTTTAAAAGCCATAAACCTTGACCCTACTCTCACCGAAACCCTTGAACCTCTAGGAGTTAGCAGTTATCACATGGCAGAATATGACGACGCCGAACAGTTTTTGCTCAAGGCCCTTGAAAAAACCCCGTCCAATCACGAGGCACATTTTTTTCTTGGCATGATCTACAAGATGAAAAAAGACCATGAAACGGCTATCAACATGTTCGAAGACGCAAAAATTGATAAAAAGTATTTTTTGAAAAGTCTTCACGCCCTGGGGCAGATATATTTTGAAAACGAAATGTATGACAGGGCCATTGAGACCCTTGAACGGGGCCTTCCCAGTCTGTCAGAATCAGACGAAGACAGCCTTGAATACAGGTACCTTCTTGCCGA
>JAGYNX010000585.1 GCA_018399855.1 Spirochaetota bacterium | reverse complement strand
TGCTATGGAGATAGAATCCATAGAGGTTTTCAGGTCAATCGCACGGAATATATAACAAAAAGGGGGTTATTCTTTTATCAAAGTATAACCCCCTTTTCTCATTATACATACCACACAGGGCTCTGACCCCTGCTTTTATTCATGTGTCACGCTAAAAGGCTCTGACCCCATGAATTTATCCCGCGAGGCTCTGACCCCGGGTGCCGTTACTCGCCCACGAACACCGGCTCCCGCTTCTGGGCAAAGGCGGTCATCCCCTCCATCATGTCCTTGCTGGTAAATATCCTGGCAAGTTCTTCCCGTTCCACCTTCAGGTGCTGCTGCGGCGAAATGTCCGGGCTCATGGACATGATCTTCAGTATGGCTTTCACCGACAGGGGAGGCCGTCCTGCAAGCTGTGTGGCGAAGGCAACCGCGTCCTCCAGTGTCTTTCCTTCGTCACATACCCGGTCAACCAGCCCGATGGCGAAAGCCTCGTCCGCCTCCACCCGTCTTCCCGTCAGCATAAGTTCAAGGGCCTTTGCCCTGCCCACAAGCCGCGGCATGCGAAGGGTGCCCCCGTAGCCGGGCATGATGCCCAGGTTGGTCTCGGTAAGCCCGATCTTGCCGCCGTTTTTCAAGAACCTGAAGTGGCAGGCCATGGCAAGCTCGCATCCCCCGCCCAGTGCGTGGCCGTTCAAGGCTGCTATGACGGGCTTGGGAAAGTCTTCAATCCTGTTCCAGGTATCCTGCCCCCGCTTGAGAAAATCAACGGGACTGAAATCCCCGAAGCCGCTTGAAAGGTCGGCCCCGGCGCAGAATATCTTCTCACCAGAACCGGTGATCACCAGCGCCCGTATCTCCGGGTTCATCTCGATGGAATCCAGCATTGTCCTGAACCCCTCGAACACCTCGTGACTCAACTGGTTTGCCTTCGGCTTGTTTATGGTGAGTATACCCACCTTTTCCTGCTGCTCAAAAAGTACCGCGTCTGACATATGCTGCCTCCTTATTGTCCCATGCTTTTGAACGACCCGTCGCGAATTTCGGGTTCGGGTTCAAGTATTCCCAGCTTGAAGCGTTTACCGAGAAATTCAAGGGCCTCGGTTATCTGCTCCGGCTGCATGCCCGAGGCCATGGTGAAGGGACCGGCGAAGGCATTCATGCCGAATTTCACCGCGTTGTCGATGTCGGCAACCGATTCGGCCAGTCCTTCCTTGTATACACGCACCGCCTCGTTGATCTGAATGGCAAGCAGGTGCAGCGGGGTAATGTCTCCAGCCTCGCTCTTCGTATCGATGGCCGCCGAGCCGGAAGACCAGTCATAAATTCCCTTACCCGACTTCATGCCAAGCTCACCCTTCTTG
>JAGYNX010000584.1 GCA_018399855.1 Spirochaetota bacterium | reverse complement strand
CAAGCTGCTGTATTCACCCTTATCGATGGGGATGATCCTTTTCAGGAATCCAAATCATCTGAAATATATAAGTCATACGTCAAATTATATAATTCGCCCTGATTCTGTTGACCAGGGAAGGTTTACCGTAGAAGGTTCCAGGCCGTTCTCATGCCTGAAACCATGGGTCACATTGAAAATATTCGGCGCAACTGGTTTTGACCTGCTGTTTACGCATTCATTTTCACTTACTGACACCATGCAGAAATTACTGGAAGGTCATGAAAATTTTGAGCTGCTCAATGATCCTGAGTTGTTTATCATCAACTACAGGTTTGTTCCCGGTAGGATAAAAACAAGGCTGCAAAAATTAAAGGCAAACTTTGAAGATGCAGAACCTAAAAAATCGATTCGTATTCTGAACAAGATCAAAAAAGCCAATGAATTGTTAAACGAGATGAATATTGAATTGCATCGTGCCATTCGCCAGGAGGATAACAGTTTTGTATCCAGGACAATGCTGGAATCCACCCCCTATTCGCCCCAGAAGATCGTAGTGCTTCGTGCCATAACAATAAATCCCCTCACCACCACCGAAATACTGGAGGAAATACTGGAGGAACAGGATCGCCTGGGTGATAGGATATACCATTCAGATTTTAAAAGCCGCCTTGAAAAAATATAGTTCAACAATATACCCTCTACTGTTTCTACTATTCATTGTTATTTCTACCCTTCCTGGTTTCAGCCATGGTGATAAACAAAATTGTACCGGAACGTGCTATCGGCTCGAAGACGGTATACTTTATGTGGACGAGATCCGGCCAGCGAAAGTTGTTCCGACTATGGGTGCAGTTCTTTGTTTCCTGGCAGATAACCGAAAGAGTCTGGTATATCTCGGTTGACCGCGACGCAAATGAGAATAAAACATTTTTCGTGGGGGTATATTATCCCGGTAAGGAAATTCATTTTGAAACCGGTATCGAGCCGGTTAACCCTGTTCTCAATTTCGGAAGAATGCAGTCATGTGAAGCGGCCCTGGTATTCCTTGCTGAAACAGAGGCAGGGGCTGATATGTACAGGGTTGACCTTAACAGTGGAATTGTACGTGTGTATACTGATGTTCTGGATTTCTGGCTTATAAATGGGGTTCCCGTCCTTCTGAAAAAGAAAAATGAACAATATGTTCTCATGCATAATGAAGAAGAATTGCCCCTCTTTATGGATAATGAACCCGGGTTCAGCATACTGGCTGGGCAGAGAATGCTATATGTCACTGATGGTAAGGCAGTGGAAATATATGACACGGTTACATCGAAATATGTATATCGTTATACCGGTACGGCTACCCCGGTTGAGCCGAAAGAGT
>JAGYNX010000583.1 GCA_018399855.1 Spirochaetota bacterium | reverse complement strand
GGAAATTGTTGGATGTATAATTCCCGTTGCCACATACAATATATTTTTCACCTGCTATTCCTCCCTGTTGAAATATTCATCATCTCTGAATTGCTTCCAAACTGTTTCAAACCATATCTCTGATTCAGGCACGGCACGGGCCTTCACCATCTCGCATGTAAACTCAAGGTTTCTGCCTGTCTTGATCTCCTGGATAAAACCGCGAAGTGAATTATCTCCACTTACATCGTTCAGCCAATTTGTAAACGAATTGTTCATTTCTTCTTCCCATGCCTCCACTGAACCCAAAAGCCATGACCCCCGTCCCCCCGAGATCTTTTCAAAAAGATTGGAGGCGGACACAAGGAATGCCATGGCGGTAACCAGCAGGTCTTCATTCTGTAAAAACATGATAAGCTGGTTGCTGCCGCTTATTCCTGAAAACCTGTGCACTTCCATCATCCCTTTGCATGTATTTACGGCATTCCTGATCATTACGGGATCCCTGAAAATTCCCATATTCTCTGACATGAGTGACTGCAGGGCCTCCCGCTCACGCAGGGGATCAACCTTACCGCCAACCTGGTACAGGCCATCCAGGTATTTGAGTCTTTCACGCAATTCTTCATTCAGTAACTCTTCGTCATCGCGTTGACTATGTATTTCACCCTGCTTTTTGCTTCTGCGGGCGATACACTGGGCGGCCCTGAGTGAGCCCACCTGGCCCGAATTTAACGCGCTTCCTCCGGGCCGGTATACGCCGTGGGTACCGCAACATTCACCCACCGGAAAAAAGTTTTTCACATTGGATTCCCACCAGTGATCAGCAACAAGACCGCCGTTCATGTGCTGATGGCACACGGCTATTTCCAGTGGTTCTACGTCCAGGTCAATTCCCTTTTCAAGGTACAGCCGGTATGCGGGTTCGTTCATCTGGCGAAGTCTTTTTACCGGGGTGACTTCGTCTGCTCCTGAGTTTTCAAGGTATTCCCTTACTATGGGTGGCAGATGTTTCATTTGAAATGTAAAGTTCTCTATCGAAGGATTTTGACGAAAGTCCATGAATACCCGTCTGCCCTTCACTTTCTGCTGGTAATACACCAGCAGGTCTACCAGTGATGAGCCGTATCCAGATATTTTATTCACATCAAATGGCCACTGGTATCCCTTCAGAAACTGTGCCTTGAGTTGTGTCATGGCATCGGGGAAGTAGCCGTTCAGAAATTCACGTTCATCCGAACCATCTTCATTGGTGGAGATATACCTGGGCAATACCTGCTGAAAACTTCCAGACAGGTTCCACCGTACTTTTGTTGAGGCGATACCGAACTGGTTTTCCGTGAGGTTCCGCGCACTGGCTCCACCCCTTAGGG
>JAGYNX010000582.1 GCA_018399855.1 Spirochaetota bacterium | reverse complement strand
CACCACCTGGGCCACCAGGTCGAGGCCGAAATCGAAGCCGTAATCGGCGATCACCCCACGGTCATATTTCAGGTCGGCAAGTGACCGTGGCGGCTTTATATCGAAAATAACGTAACTCTCGTGGGTAAGACGCAGCTCGTTCTTGTAGATGGGGTCTGATACCGCGAACTGTCCCGCGGTCAGGTTGATGCCGGTGCCCAGCAGGTCACGGTAATAGATAAAGGCGTCTTCTATCCCGGCAACCTCTCCACGCTCGGAGAAGAAGAAATAGAAGTAATACGAGAGTTTTTCAGACACCGGCCCCCCTGATATGATCTTCAGGTTATAAGGCATCTGGAGGTCGGTTTTCACATCGTCATCCAGGTCCATCATGCTGTACACATCAACCCGTACCCCGATGGGAAAGTCGCGAACCAGCTCAAGCAGCGGGTCACCCGTATCAATGCTTGAATACGGGGGCTCCCCTTCCGGCAGGCGAAAGCCGTTGCCGGCAAACTCATCACCGTATGGCTTCAGCTTGGGAAAGGGTGCGTGACAGGTCTGGCAGGTAAACCGGTACTTACGGGCAAAACCCGGCATGGCCTCCGCCTGGTGATTTATCGACACCAGCACCGTGATGCCGGTGAAGAGAACCAGTATGAGAAACAGTATTGTTTTTTTACGCATATAATTTCTCCTCTTTAGTATATGACTTCAAACTCCGCCTCGTCGCTGTTGATGAGACGGTCCTTGTATTCAGATTCGGGCACCTTCAAGAACTCCGCCACCGGCTTCACCAGCAGCCTGTAGTTCAGCTTTGCCCGCACTTTCACCGGCCCCGGCGGCATCTTGCCCGGCACTGTCCAGGTGAAGGTCTCAACCTTTGTTTCCCTGGGGCCGATGCGGTAATCCACACCCAGCTTCGCGGTGTTCCACTGGGCCATGGTCATCTGTCCCTTCTCGGTAAAATAGGGCATTCGGAATATGCGGTCACCCAGGGGCACGTCCTCCCGGCGCAACCCATCAAATCCATCGGGCACGTCCATCATCTCCGCCAGGTCCTGGTAGGCCTTCGCCTCTGATGCGATCGTATACTCTTCACCTTCGAAGCCCTTCTTATCAACCTTCAGGTGATATGTTTTGCCATTCTTGTCTTCCGCCTCAACGTGCAGGTAGAGTATACGGTCTTCAACAGACCCGGTTGGAACCTTGTGCCCGCATTTCTGGTTGTAGAGATACACTGATATCCGTATCCGCATACCCGGCTCCGCGAATTCCATCTCCGGGTAAATGAGGACGTCAATGGCGCCATTGTACTTGGCGGGAAAATGTCCCCCGTGAAAGGTGTGCTGCCGCACATCGTCGAACTTTGTCTTA
>JAGYNX010000581.1 GCA_018399855.1 Spirochaetota bacterium | reverse complement strand
GTTATTATCGTGGTATTATCCATCGTATTGATTAGTAGTTCTTATAATATTGCATATACTGCCGTTCAAAAGGCATTCGTTAACCAGATGAAAAATTTCGAGTCTGAGATCAACCGCCAGATAGATAATTTCTATGGTAAGCAGAAGAATACGGCTGTATTCCTGGCAGACCTCTCGATGGTGAAATCGGCGGTAGCGAAGGGGCAGTTTGGCGAAGTTGAATCCTTTATGAAGGATTATGCCAGGTCGCAGAAGGTGTACCAGGACCTGTTCATCTCTACTGCAGAATCTAATCCAATGATAATATCATCTATATTGTCAAATTCTGAAGGAAAACGATGGGGTAATGATACCCTTCAAAAAACCATCAATAAGGCCCTGGGAGGTGAGGCAGCTGTCAGCCCTGTTGTGAAATCACAGATTACCGGTCTTCCGGTTGCGCTGGTTCTTGCTCCTATCCGCAGTGGAAATTCTACATCGGCGATAATGTGTATGACCGTAAACGTTGGTGAATTTTCCCAGGAAATTGTTAACGGGGTAAAGATCGGCAAAACCGGTTATCCCTACCTTGTGAATAATGAAGGCCTCGCAGTTGCCCATCCTGATAAGAGCCTGATCTTTAACATAAACATCGGTGATTACCAGTGGGGAAAGAAGGTCCTTTCGGGTGAAAGTCATGATTTCATTGAGTATGACTGGGAAGGAAAAGCAAAACTGTTAACCTACAGTAAAAACGATAATTATGGATTCATTGCAGTATCAAGTATTGATAATGAAGACATTAACTCTGAAGCAAGAACCATGGCTGCCATGATGATGATGATTGGGCTTGCCGGTATTGTGCTGGCAGGGATTGCTATCTATATACTGGTGGCACGAAAGCTTCACCCCCTTGAAGAATGCAAGGAAGTGATGAATTCATTTGCCGGGGGTGATCTTACCGCAAGATATACCAGCAATGTACCGAAAGATGAGATCGGGGATATCGTAACCGCGCTGAACTCAACCGTTGATCAGTTTGAATATCTCATTTCTGAGATCATGGTTTCCTCGGAAAATCTTGGACAGGCAGTACAGCAAATCGCCAGTGGTAATGAGAATCTTTCACAGCGTACTTCTGAGCAGGCGTCATCCCTTGAAGAGATTGCTTCTACCCTTGAAGAGGCAACCGCGAATATCAAGCAAAACGCGGAGAATTCCAACGAGGCTGATACTATTGCCAATAATTCATCGAAGATGGCTGAAGACGGGGGCAAGGTGGTTGATGACGCCATTGTCTCAATAAACGAAATAAGTACTACGGGAAGCAGAATCGGGGAGATCATTACCGTAATTAACGAAATTGCTTTTCAAACCAACCTGC
>JAGYNX010000580.1 GCA_018399855.1 Spirochaetota bacterium | reverse complement strand
GGGGTGCTGGACGGGATTGAGCGGTTTATCGATGAGAAGCGGCCATACAACCTGGCCATATCACTGAACGATACCCTGCCCGAGAAACGGCAGGTGCACATGCCCATTGAAAAGAAATACCCGGTACGGAAGCTTATTGAATTGCTCAACAATAAATTTCCGGTGTCGCGAAACCGCCTGACCATAGAATACGTGATGCGGAAGGACAATATATCGGAGGAGGACGCAAAGCGGCTGAAGACCATGTTCAGGTACAACAGGATTAAAATGAACCTTATACCCCTGAATGCCGGTGATCATGCTATTGAAGTGCCCGGGCAGAAAGAAATCGATCATTTTGTAAAAATGCTTGAAATTATGAATATTCCAATTTCAATTAGAAAGAGCTCGGGAAGCGATATCGGGGGTGCCTGCGGGCAGCTTTCGGGAAGACGATACAAAACAGGACTGGCTGAAAACATATCATAATGGAAATACTACAACAGGTACTCTCATATATCAAATTTGCTGTACAATGGATATTCCGCCACTGGGTGCTGGTGTTCATTATCATTCCCATGGTGTGCGCCATACTACTCTCCGGTTACGTGGGTGTGGTATACCTGCAGTGGGCGGGTGATCGTGAAGCGGCATTCGAGCGGCTTTTCAGGTATAAGCGCCTGATAGACAGAACCGAGGAACTGCGTGAAGGGTACGTGTACAGCTACAGCGATATAGATTTGCAGGCGAAAGTTGTGGATATCCCTACAAGGATTTATGACCGGAACAACGAGATAATTGGCGAGTTCTTCGAGCAGAAGCGTGAGATCGTACCCTATTCGTATTTTCCGAAGGCCCTGGTTCGGGGGGTGATCTCAAGCGAGGACAGGGATTTCTACGAGCATCATGGTATCAGTTATCCTGGTATATTCAGGGCATTCCTGGTGAATCTTGCCAACCTGTCTGTTGTGCAGGGGGGCAGCACCATCACCCAGCAGCTTGCCAAGGTGCTCTTTACCGACATGGAGCGCAGTATCAAGCGTAAGATTTACGAGGCTTTTTGTGCCAACGAGATTGAGCAGCGCTATGACAAGCAGGATATTCTTTCAATGTATTTGAATCTCATATATTTCGGTAATGGTGCATACGGGGTAGAGTCAACCGCCGAGATGTTTTTTGGTAAATCCATACGACAGTGTAACGAGACTGAATGTGCCATGATAGTGGCAACCATCTCTAATCCGCGGGTATACTCACCCCTGTCAAATCTGGGCAATTCGATCAGGAAGACACGGCGGATAATGAAATCCATGGTTGACGCGGGGTATATTAATAAAAGGCGCGCTGATTACCAGTATAAACGATTTCTTGAAAAGTGGGACGTGAAATT
>JAGYNX010000058.1 GCA_018399855.1 Spirochaetota bacterium | reverse complement strand
ATTCACAAGATCGGCGAAATTCCACCAGCTATATCTGTTACCGCCATTATTGTGATCTGTTCTTACGTTGTGGCTGCCAACAAAGAAAACCTGGGAAAAGCAACCCTGGTTCTTTTCATTGCTGTTATCTTTATTAATCTTATGGGTATGATAGCAGGTTTTTTTGCCGGCAACATCATGGGGTTTTCATTCAGGCGTAAAAAGACCCTTTCCATTGAGATCGGGATGCAGAATGCCGGGCTGGGGGTAATACTGGCACTGGAACATTTTTCCAGTGAAGTGGCAATACCCGCGGCTATTTTTACGATCTGGTGCATTATCGCGGCTGCATTACTTGTTTCTTTCTGGGCTCGAATCGAACCCGAAAACGGGAACTAAAACTGTATAATTTTGTCAAATATAATGAATAGCGAGATCAGCATTGTATCAACTGGGAGAAGATGATCATCTCATAAAGGCATACCTGGAAGGTGATGAAAATGCCTTTAGCAGCCTGGTGGTGAGACACATGGATAAAGTTTTTTCCATATGCTACCGTTATACCGGAAATCATGATGATGCCAGTGATTGCGCACAGGACATTTTCGTTAAGGTATACAACAACCTTCATACTTTCAGGTTCAAATCAGCTTTTTCCACCTGGCTTTACCGCATTGTTGTTAATTCATGCAAGAATTATGTATCAAAAAGTTCTTTCAGAAGCTGGAATACATCATTGAGCCTTTCTGCATCTGGTGACGCTACAGTGTGTTATGCGGATATTGCCGACAGTAAAGGCGCCCCTGATGCAGCATTTGAGAAAAAGGAGATACAACACCTGGTAATGCAGGCGGTTCAGAAACTTCCCGGTGATATGAAAATGCTGATCATACTCAGGGATTTTGAAAACAGGTCGTACGAAGAAATAACGGGTATTACCGGAATGAAAATGGGAACAATAAAGTCAAGGATATCAAGGGCCAGGATAAGGCTCAAAGAGATGCTCAAAGAGGACTTGCTGGATGAAATGTAACAGGGTACAAGAATTGCTGGAGGAATATGCCAGGGGTGAACTTCCCGGAAGGGAATCATCTATTATTAAGCTTCACCTGGAAACCTGCAGCAGCTGCCGGGAACATTATGTTTTTCTCAAAAAATACCTTGAAGAGGTTGAAGCCATGCCCGAATACCGGGCACCTGATAATTTCATTGAATCTCTTACTACACGCATTCATGAAACAAACAGGGGTTTTTCGTTCAGCAAGATCTTTGACTTCTTGTTTTTACCCTGGAAAATTAAATTGCCCATAGAGGCTGCCGCCCTCCTGGTAACGGGAATTATTGTAATCACAATATACTATCCAGTGATTGACAACCATAATATTCAAAAAGACGATACTGGAACCATATACCATGTTACAGAGAACATGAAGACGAAGGCCCCTGCAATATCTGCACCTGCTGAAAAAGCTGAAAGGAAAGCGGATAAACCTCAACCGGTAACGATACAGCTTGCATTACTGGTCCATCCTGAAAAACAGGAGACGTTAGACCAGTATTCTTCATCGTCTTCAAATGCCAGGATGTCAGCACCTGCAAAAAGAAGGGCCGCGGCAGCTGATATGGAGGAAGAATCATTGGCAGGTGAAAAAGAACAGACTGTCTCCCCTGGCAACGTGATCTCTGATATCAAGGCCATGGTGTACAGGCTTGAGGGAAAAGTGTTACATACACAGGTCAATGAAGATACAGGCCACACTGACCTTCATGTATCAATCCCTTCACACAGGGCAAATGAATTTATTCGTGATCTTTCTACACGTGGAACACTGAAAGATACTCCCGTTATGCCTGTTCATGAAAAACCCGCAGAAATTATATTCAAAATAACAATAAAATAAAATACCAGGGAACTTTTCCCCGTCCTTCCTGTCAAAATACCATAACCATTTTACAGGAGGCAGTACAATGAAAAAGATACTTGTTCTCTGCATCGCACTATTGTGTATGCTTATCTCTTCACCCAACCATCACATGGTAATGGGCGCCGATACACCCAGGATACAAATTGCAATACTTTTGGACACCAGCAACAGCATGGACGGACTGATAAACCAGGCGAAGTCTCGCCTGTGGAGTATTGTAAACGAAATGGCCATGGCAAGAAAGCAGAACACCGTTCCCCGGCTTGAAGTAGCCCTGTTTGAATACGGGAATGATTCTCTGTCAGCAGAATCCAATTATGTCCGCAGGGTAACCCCCCTCACCTCTGACCTTGATGCAATCTCACAGGCACTTTTTGGCCTTACGACCAACGGTGGAAGTGAATACTGCGGTGCAGTTATACAGGAAGCAGTTAACCGCCTTGAATGGACGAATGGGAAAAATGACCTGCAGCTGATCTTCATCGCGGGAAATGAACCTTTTAGCCAGGGGCCGATCGACTACCGTCAATCATGCAAGTCGGCGATATCACGGGGAATAACCGTCAATACCATCTTCTGCGGCGACCTGCAGAACGGTATCAATACCATGTGGAATGATGGGGCATTGCTGGCAGACGGCAGCTACAGTAACATCGACCAGAATCGTCAGCTGGTACATATCAGCGCCCCCCAGGACAAGAAGATACTGGCACTGGGAAAAGAACTTAATGACACCTACATCCCCTTTGGCACAGAAGGCATTAAGAGAAAAGCTATGCAGAAAAAACAGGACGAAGAAGCCGGAGACATTCATGAAGAAGTGGCTGTCCAGAGATCAGTAGCCAAGAGCTCTTCATATTACACCAACACCGGTTGGGACCTGGTGGATGCGGTTGATAACGGTAATGCGAAACTGTCAGAAATTCCCGGGGAAAAATTGCCGGCTAACATGAGAAAGATGAATGTTAAAGGAAGGGAACTATACGTTCAGAAAATGAAAAAGAAAAGAAGTGTTTTACAGGAAAAGATCAATAGCCTTAACCGTGAGAGGAGTGAATACATAACTGCTAAAAACAGCGAACAATCAGATGGGAATACACTAAATAACGCACTTCTTAAAGTGTTACGCGAACAGGCACGGAAAAAACATTTTACTTTTACAAAATAATGCTGAACGACCGGTAGCACCCGCAAAGGAACAGGGTGTTACCGGTCTCGCATATCGCATCCCTGTACATCACAATCGCTACAGTCACAAGCAGCTTTCGCCGCCACGTGAGACCTGATTTTAAATACTATGTATATAACAGCAATTATAAATATCGCTGCAATCATCATGTTTTGTACCATTTGTATTTTCTTCTCCCTTTCTTTACTATAATATACCCATGAAAATTGATTTTATCAATTATAATTCTGCACTCTTTATCCGGATGTTTGATATCATCAGAGAACAAGGGGTTTAAGCCCCTTGTTCTTTATGTATGAACCTGTTGGTTTATTCACACAGTACCCCCTTTAGTAAAGGGGGTCAGGGGGATTCCGTTAAGGTTGATCCAACCATGTTTCCCAATGGCAATACTTTGTGTTCATGGTACCGAACGAAATCCCCGGCGCGCCGCGCCGCCCCCTTCACTGAAGGGGGCTTCCCGGGAGGAGAATTCTCATCTTAGTCCCCCAGTGAAGTGATGTTGGTTAATAGCTATACATCCTCCCCATCCTGAAAGAATGCCATGTAAAACCTGTATGCCGAATAAATATCAGCTTTTGACGTAACTTCGCACGTTGAATGCATGGCAAGCATACAGGGGCCCACGTCCACACAATCCATGCCATATCGTGACAAAAACATGGCGATCGTACCACCGCCTCCGGTATCTATCTTACCCTGTTCTCCCGTCTGCCATGGGATCTTATTTTCATCGGCAATCCGACGCATGTACTGCATGTATTCAGCCCGTGCATCATTTGTTGAATACTTGCCTCCTCGTCCACCATATTTTTCAATGGAAATACCCCTGCCCACGTATGATACATTACCCGGATCGTTAACACTCTTATACGTTGGGTCCAGGGCACCTGTCACGTCCGCCGATATTGACATGGTATGTTCAAGCAATTGTTCCCATGTAAAATCGATACCGGTTTTCCTGATGTATTCACTGGTAAATGTGATAAGAGCGAAACTCTCTGCCCCTGTATCACCCATTGAACCTGTTTCTTCCTTGTCAGAGAAATATGAAATGATGGTATCCGTATGGGACTGAACGTCAATAAGTGCCTTCAATGATGTATAAACGCATACCCTGTCATCCTGACCATACGCCCCTACCATTCCCCCGTCAATACCGATATCCATGGGTTTAACCGCCGGTACGAATTCCAGTTCAGCGATATTGAAATCCTCTTCAACCAGGCCGTACTTTTCATTAAGATACTTTAACACGTTCAGCTTTATTTTTTCTTTAATATCTTTGTCATTGATTGGAATATGTCCAAACACAATATTGAGTTCTTCACCTTCTACCACCTTGTTTCCGTTTTTCTTCATTTGTTCCTGCGCCAGATGTGGCAGAAGATCGGGTATTATAAATTTCGGTTCATCATCTTCAGCACCTATATGCAGGGGAACCTCTTTCCCTTCACGGGTAAATGCTATTCCGTGCAGTTCAAGGGGCTGGTTAACCCAGTGATACTTTTTTATACCCCCGTAATAATGAGTCTGCAGTAATGCCATCTCCGCATCCTCATACAGGGGTGATGGTTTCAGATCAAGTCTTGGTGAATCCACATGACTTCCTACCAGGCGTATATTTTCAATATTTTCACCGACCCTGCAGGCGAGTAATGTTTTACCCTTGAAATTCTTATAAAACCTGTCGCCGGGTTTGAGATCTTTCACTTTCCGTATATCTTTAAATCCATTTTCTTCCAGTATGGAAACTATATTAGATATACATAATCGTTCTGTTTTACTGTTTTTGATAAATTCCTTGTAACCGTCGGCAAAAGAGAAAATCTTTTTTTGTTCTTCAGGCTTTAAATCAAGCCAGGCGCTTTCCTTCTTTATGAACAGTTTTTCCTGTAATTTCTGGTTTTTAGTTTTCTTCTGATCAGTTGCCATTACAATTCTCCATTCTTTCTACCTTTTCAATATACAGCCTCAATAATCTTCAAAATTTCAATGTTTTGTCAATAATTCTTCACCAACACTATCAATAATTGAATATTTTTCTCAATTTCTTTCATTTTTTTTTCTGAAGGGCCATTTTTATTCGTATAAGAAAGTAAGAGAATAAATAACTATAATAATCAAGGAGCAGTCATATGAGAAATTTCACATCAGCAACAGTAGAAGGAAATGTTACCCATGATCCCATTATCAGGCAGACAAAAACAGGAAAATCGGTATGCAATTTTTCTGTTGCAGTCAATCATTACTCCGCGCCCGACACCGAACCCAAGGTATCTTACATGGATATCGAGACATGGGAAAAAGTAGCCGACATTTGCGCGGAGCATGTAACCAAGGGCAAGAGGTTAATGGTAATAGGTACTCTGAAGCAGGACAGGTGGGAAGGCAAGGACGGGAAGATGCAGTCAAGAATTAAACTGGTAGGCAATGAAATTCGATTTCTGAATATTCCCAGGAAGGAAGAGGCTAAAGAGGAGGCTGTCATAGCAGAATAACGTAACCCGTTCCCGCTTTTACGCGTGTTGCACCGGTGATCTTCGGATCATCGGTGTTTCTTTATAAAATCACTTGCCAGATTATCCCGGTTATGCTACACAATATGAATACATACCCAGGGTACACTACAAGAGGTTTTCTATGAAATATAAAAGGAGAATTATTACTGCTACCAGTATAATTCTCGGGTTACTATTAGCTGGTGCCGGAATAGTGTTTGTTTCTGTCTTTATGGTCTATCCCGATACAGATTTCAACAGGCTTCCGGTAGCAGGTGGAGCTACGGGCAAAAATTTTGAGATCAGGCTTGTTGACAGAATTCCATTTTTGTGGAGTTATGACCTACCCTATCCCACCGATCTTGAACGCACCAGTCATCCCACCCAGTCATTGAACGGAACATGGAAATTCAAGCTGGACCCCGGTAACATAGGCGAGAAGAACGACTGGCACTTGTTAGAAGAATTTGGTGATTCATGGGAGAACATAACCGTCCCGTCCAATTACAACACAAATAACAGTGAACGCACCGAATACGAAGGAATAACCTGGTATGCCTGCGACTTTCCTTCACGCCTGGTTCTAAAAGATGACAATTTCATCCGCCTTGCATTTCGCGGTGTGCTGCTTCGTAGCAGGGTCTGGCTCAACGGCACATTGCTGGGCAACAGGGAAGGCGGTTACACCCCCTTCTATTTCAATGTCACAAAGCTTTTAAAGGAAAAAGGTCAGAACACCCTTGTAGTTAAAACCGATAATCGTCATACATTAACTTCAATTCCACCTAAAATCCGCAAGGCCCATACCCCCGGCTGGCACACCTATGGCGGCATTTACCGTGATGTATACCTCGAGTCAATTCCCAGGCATTATATTTTCAAGGTTATGGCAGAACCGAAGCTCTCCCCTTCAGGGGGCAGATTCATCATTCACGCGTTAACCCATAGCTTTGAAGAGGGAACACGGTATACGTTGCGTTGCGATGTTCAGGGTCCCCGGGATTATTCTGAGAGCAGGCAGTACTCACATTCAAACAATGTCCACTTCACTGCCAACAAGTTTGTATTTACTATGGACAGCCCGGTAAAATGGACACCCGATAATCCCGAGTTATATACTATACGCCTTACCCTTCAAAGCGATACCGGTTCAGAGACAGTTTCTTTTAAGACAGGATTACGGACAATCGCGGTTAAGGGAAACAACATGTTGCTCAATGACAAACCCGTATTTTTAAAGGGTATCAGCAAGCATGAAGATGATCCCGAGATGGGGGCAACCCAGACCGACCGGATAATAAAACGCGACCTTTCGTTGATAAGAAAAATGAACGTCAACTATGTGCGCATGGCGCATTATCCGCATGATACAGACGAACTCATCGCGGCACGTGATATGGGACTGATGGTAAGCGAAGAGATAGCCCTGTACCAGGCAGGTATGGGTTTTACCGCATGGTATGAAGAAAACCAGGACATCTTTGACTTTCCCCTTGCGACATTCGGGCCCAGGCAGTTGTACAACCGGGAACTGATAACAAATGCCCAGCGTGAACTGGTGGAAATGATTGAACGCAGCAGAAACAATCCGGCGGTAATTTTCTGGAGCGTGGGAAATGAAAATTACACACTCTTCGAACAGGGCGCCCGTCCTTTCGGGTGGCTTATTGAGGTGGTAAAGGCATTCGATTCAACAAGGCCGGCCAGTGTTGTAGAAGTATCATACGATATACCTTTTTTTGACGATCACAGGATGGCATCAGAATACGCGGATATCATTTCACTCAACATGTACTATGGATGGTATTACGGCACCACGGGTGACGCGGGTTCCGCGATGGATTCACTTCATACACGTTTTCCGGATAAACCGATGGTCATTTCAGAGTTCGGTGCCTCTGCTGCCCCGGGAAGAATGAAAGCTGATGGCGTGTGGAAGGCCGACCGGGTGAAACATGGTAAGACCTATTCAGAGGATTACCAGGAGCAACTGATCAGGGATTACTGGAAAGCCATTATATCAAGAGATTATGCTGCGGGACTCTCGCCGTGGATATTTGCTGACTTCTACTGCTCCTGGTTTCCCGCCAATCCCGTACCATATTACAACCTCAAAGGAGTGGTTTCAAGGGAGCGACAACCGAAGATGTCATATCATGCCCTAAAGGAGCTCTACGGCAACTATTCTGAATAAAATATTTTAAAAATATGGGTACCATCATGAAAAGAAAACCGTTAATTTTGATTGTTGCTGTTTTTTCAATTATTATACTGGCAGTCATTTCATTTAAAATCTTTTATTTTCATATCGTTTCACTTGTCCTGGATATTCCCGCTCCTGAATATTCCGTCGTTGTCAACAAGGACATCATGGTTCCCATGAGAGACGGAACCCTGCTTGCCACCGATATCTACCGTCCTGACACCACCGAATCATACCCCCTTATAATAACACGGACACCCTACGGCAAGGACAACCCGGAACACAAGTATTCATTCGCGGGAAAACTATTCGCATCACAGGGATACGTCTTTCTATGCCAGGATGTGCGGGGTAAATTCAATTCCGAGGGTTACTTCTATCCATACATAAATGAAGCACTTGATGGCTATGACACGGTAAAATGGGCATCCAGGCAAAGCTGGTCATCAGGCAAAACGGGAACATACGGTTTTTCTTACTGGGGATCCACTCAGTGGCTTACCGCCCCCGTGGCAGGCAACAGTTTTAACGCCATGGTACCAATAGTCACATCACAGAATATATACAACCGCTGGGTATACAACGGCATCTACCGCATAAATGATATATTATGCTGGCATTACACCCACGCTCCCAGGGTATCTCGTGACGCGGATATCATCAACTGGTCGGAGGCGGTAAAACACCTGCCTTTAATTGAAGCTGATGACGCCCTTGGACATGATATACGCCATTACAATGACTGGCTTCTGCATCCTTCTCCTGACACATACTGGGATGCCATGAATGTTGACGATAGGGTCTCATCCATCACCGCACCGGCACTTATCATCGATGGCTGGTATGATTATTATCTTGATTATGCCATAGAAGATTATAACAGGATGGCAAAACGCTCCGGCAGTATAAAGGCCCGTAAATCCATGCTGGTGATCGGCCCCTGGATCCATACATCCGGTTCTAAGTTTGATGATGTTGATTTCGGTAATGAGTCAGGATTTATGCAGAACGTAAAGACAATTCTAAGGTGGTATAATCACTGGTTAAAAGACATGGACAACGGCATTACCGATGAAGGCCCCATTAAGATTTTTGTAATGGGGATAAACCAGTGGCGAAGTGAAAATGAATGGCCCCTTGCCCGAACCCGGTTTACCCGCTATTATCTTCACAGTAATGGAAAGGCGGCAACCACTCTCACCGACGGTCTCCTTTCCCCTGAAAGCCCCGGCGCCCAACCTGCCGACAGTTATACGTATGATCCGAAAAATCCTGTTCCATCAATAGGGGGAACATCAATATACGGCGACGCGGTAGCAGGACCAGCTGACCAGGCGGAAATCGAATCCCGTGATGATGTACTTGTATATTCCACACCGCCATTACAGGAAGACCTGGAAGTAACAGGTCCCATAAAGCTGGTGTTCTATGTCAGTTCTTCAACGAGGGATACAGACTTTTTTGCCACCCTCACCGACGTATATCCCGACGGGAAGTCCATAAACCTGAAGACAGGGGGTATCAGGGCACGATTCAGAAAGAGCCTTCACAGGGAAGATTTTCTTACCCCGGGCAGGGTGTATAAAATTGAGCTTGAAGTTGGTGCAACCAGCAACGTGTTCAGGAGAGGACACCGAATTCGCCTTCAACTGTCAAGTTCCAGGTTTCCGGAGTTCAGCCGCAACCTGAATACAGGGGAGCCCATCGGCATGTCAGCAGACATGGTACAGGCGGACTTGAAGGTATTACATGATGACCGGCATCAATCACACCTGGTTCTTCCGGTGATACCACAAGAAAAATGATAATTTGTTATTATAACTACTTGTGAATATGATTTTCCTCATTGTATATATTGTCACCGGTTTC
>JAGYNX010000579.1 GCA_018399855.1 Spirochaetota bacterium | reverse complement strand
GGTTACACGACGGCGGAGGTCGGGACATTCGCGGGCACGGTATTCGGGGCGGTACTGGTCCATGATGTTGACGTAGGTGTTGATGGATATCCCCGCGATCTCATCAAGCACCTTTTCGGTGCGGGCCAGGTCGTTTGGCAGCACCAGGTGGCGAACCAGCAGGCCGCGTGTGGTAATTCCCCTTTCATCTATGGTCAGGTCGCCTGCCTGGCGGTGCATTTCGCGAAGTGCCTTTACCGCAACTTCAGGATAATCGGTAACGCCGCTCAATTCAGCTGCCGCCTCATGGTTCATGTACTTGAAATCAGGCATGTAGATGTCCACTACCTTCTCAAGGAGATGCAGGGTCTCTGCAGAGTCGTAACCGCCGGAATTGTACACTATGGGAAGGTGCAGCCCCAGGGGTATGGCATCGAGAAGAGCCCGGGTGATGGCGTATACCTGGTGGGTGGGAGAGACAAGATTGATGTTGTGACACCCCCTGCGCTGCAGGGTGAGCATCATGGCGGCAAGTTCTTCGTATGTGACCTCTTCGCCACGGCCAAGATGGGATATGTCGAAGTT
The DNA here is from genome assembly GCA_018399855.1 of Spirochaetota bacterium. Taxonomy (GTDB): domain Bacteria; phylum Spirochaetota; class UBA4802; order UBA4802; family UB4802; genus M55B154. The sequence continues at coordinate 809 of JAGYNX010000579.1, read as the reverse complement.
CTGGCAGAATATGCAGTCAAGGTTGCAGTTGGTAAAGAAGATGGTGCCCGAGCCGCCCCGGCCAACCAGGGGGGATTCTTCCCCGAAATGTGCCTGGAAGGCTGATACCATGGGCCTGTGGCCGGTGTTGCATGAGCCCCTTTCTCCCTCCATGCGGTTTACTCCGCATTGATGGGGACACAGCCTGCATGATTTCATCAGCACTTTAAGCTGTTCAACCCGTTGGGACAGCACACCGCTTTCAAACAATTCTATGTAGGGAGGCTTGTAGTTCACCCTGTATCAGCATGTACCTGGTTTTTTTGTTCGCCTAGATCTATTACCATATCAGCACTTGTTATTCTTGATATTATAATATCTCCCGGCTGAAGATAGCGGTTGTTTTTTCGAATTTCACGATTAATAAATTTCTTTATCCTGGTTGATTGTGACATGCCGATGATGTCCGCCACCCGGTTTAAGAAAGGTGAAGGACGGGAAAGTGCAACCCCACGGGGCGTACCTGTTGCAATTACATCACCGGGCTGCAGGTCAAAGTGTGTGCGCAGGTTGTCAAGTAACTGGTGCACGGGAAATATCATCATGGAGGTGGTCCCCTCCTGGTTTTTGTGAGGATAGGGGGTGCCGTTCTCATCGTATACCTGCAGTTCAAGACGCAGTTCGCCGAGGCGATTCCCGGTATCACTGTCACATGTCTGCACGTATGGACCAAGGGGGGCAAACGTGCGATAGTTTTTTCCCATGAACCATTGTCCCCCTGACAGCTGCATGTCCCTCGCGGTGACGTCGTTGAATATGGTAATACCCAG
>JAGYNX010000578.1 GCA_018399855.1 Spirochaetota bacterium | reverse complement strand
CTGCTGGCCGACCTGGTGCGCATGGTGGTGCCCGAAGCACAGCGCCAGGGCCTGCATGATGAGATTGACGCGGCCCTGGAGGCAGAACCCGAGGAAGAACTTGCCGAGGCTTACAACCGCTGGGATGAGACCGCGGGGGATGAGCTACGCCGGGTGCTCGCGGAGGTGTTCACCCTCATTGAGACCAATCGCCAGGGGGCACTTGAGGATATCGCCAACAGGTCTGAAACCTTCAGGGTAATCTACATCACCCGGCTGGAAGAACGTACCCGAAAGACCCGTGAGCTTGCCCGCCGTGATCTTGAGCTTTACTACCTGCGTGCCCGCAACCGCTACATGTATGAGAATTACCAGGACACCGATTCACTCAGGCGATTGAGCGAGGCAGAGTCGGCGGCGGTGATCACCGAAGACATACTTAACCAGACAGGCCAAACGGTAGAAGAACTGATGGCCGGGATGGACATAGACGAAGGCCTTGAGGCGGCCCTTCTGGTGGGGGACCCCGGTCAGTACACCCGGGAGGTGCAATCGGTGATCCAGGCGGGTATCTGCGCGTGGAAGGTGGCAGAAGACCGGCTGATCGCCGAGCGTCTTGCCTGGGAGAAAAGATCGTTCGCAAGCTATGACGAGGCTGAAAAGAAATGGAAAGAGGGATATGACCAGCTGTGCAGGGCCCGTGACAGGTGGCTGGAAGAGGTACATGAAAAGATAAGCGACGGCTACCAGGCGTGGGAGGACACCTTCCTGTCTACGGGACAGCAATACCAGGAGGCCATCACCCTGCTTGAAGAGACCATACAGGTGCAGCGTGACAGCTGGGACGAGTATACCGCCAACATGCGTGAGCTTGTGGTGATGGGATCAGGCGCCATGGGGGTGGCCACCGAGAACCTGGGCTGGCTGCGTGAATACGAGCAAGACCTGGCGCAGATGGCCGCCGGTGACGCGGATGGGGCATACGCACAGGTGCGGCAGAAAGTGCAGGAGCAGATACGGCAGTGGGAGGAGCTTGCCGGGCGCTATGAAGGCATTATCGCCCGCGGAGCCCTGCAGTATCATGAGCAGGACATGTGGGGACTGAACGAGGTAACCCGGTTTGTAAAGGGAGAGTTTGCCGGTGAAAGCGGCCCCGGTGATGAATATATAATAGAACATGAATCATTGTACCGTACATTCTTTGATGCCCTCAGGCAGGGTGATTTTGCCCTGCTGCAGCAGTCGCCTGAATTATTTGATGCCACCGCCCTTCATGAGAACCTGGTGGAATACGGATTCTCAGCCCAGTTTCTGCTGATGCTTAACCAGGCTGCCGGGGAAATGGCAGAAGGTGAGATGGTGTCTTTTGATACGGTTTATGCGGCCCTGTGTTCGCTGGA
>JAGYNX010000577.1 GCA_018399855.1 Spirochaetota bacterium | reverse complement strand
CGCACTTCGCGTTCTCTGCGTCTTTGCGGTAATCCTTTACCATATACTCTCTGTACCTCTGTGCCTCTGTGGTGATCCGTAGTTAAGTATTTTTTTATTGATTTTATTTTGTTTCATGAATATCCTTCATATAAGCAGGGACTAAATATCTCACGATTTACGGGTTATACTGTTTCGTATAACGTTTTATCAGGAGGGGGTTATGGCTTTTTCGAAGGAGCTTCTTGATCATATTCACGTTATGCAGGGTGATATAACTACCCTCGAGGTAGACGCCATCGTGAATGCTTCAAATACCAGTCTTTTGGGTGGGGGTGGCGTTGACGGTGCCATTCACCGGGCTGCCGGAGAGGGGCTTCTTGAAGAATGCAAAACACTTAACGGCGCCCGGCCGGGTGAGGCAAAGATAACAGGTGGGTACAACCTGCCGGCAAAATACGTTATTCACACCCCCGGGCCGGTGTATAAAAACGGTAATAGCGGTGAAGAAAAAACGCTTGGAAATTCATACTACAATGCCATGATGCGGGCAAAAGAGAATAACCTGTCATCCATTGCCTTTCCTGCTATTTCTACCGGTGTATATGGTTATCCAAAGGAGGATGCCTGCCGGGTTGCTGTGAAAACTGTTATTGATTTCATGGATAAAGAAGAGTATCATATAGATATCTATTACGTACTGTTTGACAGTGAAAACTATACTATTTACAAAAATTATATAAAGGAACTGAACAATGAATTATAACGAAATGCTCACCTCGTCAGCCGATAGATTTTCTAGTATCGTATGCATGGGGCTTGATCCCGTTATGGAAGATATTCCATTAGAAACAGGCACTATACGGGAACGGATAATATTTTTTTACGAGCAGATACTGAACCAGGTTCTCAAAAAAAAGATATACCCCGCCGCGGTGAAACCGAATTTCGCCTTCTACGCCCGTTACGGAATGGAAGGACTTGAAGCCCTGCTGCATGTAATCAGCCGTTTCAAGGATGAAGGGTTTCCTGTAATCCTCGATGTGAAACGGGGTGACATTGGAAAAACAGCCGCCGCCTACGCTGATGAAGCCTTCAACTTTTTCAATGCTGACGCGGTAACCCTTGCCCCCTACATGGGACTTGACTCCATCAAGCCTTTCATGGAACATTCACCCGAAAGGGGATACTATGTACTCAACCGCACCTCCAACAAGAGCGCGGTTGATATACAAGACCTGGTGGTACATGATGAGCCTCTCTATGCCATGGTCTCCAGGAAAATTGTAGACTGGTATATGCCCGGCCTGGGTGCCGTGGTTGGCGCCACATATCCCCGTGAACTTTCACAGATACTTGACATTTTTTCTTCAAGCGGAAAAGACATCCCACTGCTCATTC
>JAGYNX010000576.1 GCA_018399855.1 Spirochaetota bacterium | reverse complement strand
TTGTTATCGAGAAAGATAAGAAGATGGGATTGATCAAGCCGTACATGGGTGCTATTGATACCAGGGCACAAAAAGCGGTTGGCGATAAAGCAAAGGTCGATAAAGAAGAGATCATCGATGAACTGGTAAATTATGGAACCAGGTATACCGATGAGATGAAGATTTATGGCGATTACAAGCGTTCTAAATACCAGGGAAGAAATAAGGTTGATGAAAAACTGGTACGGTTATGGGCGGACGAAAGCGGCCCAACCTTTGATTTCCTGGCTGACGAACTGTCAGAATACGGTATCAAGCACGTGGCTGAATATGACATTGGACATGGACACCATGGCCCATTCAAGGCCTTCCCCGTGCATACGAAATTACTGGTACCTTTCCGCAGGGGCGGGCCTTTTGCCATAGCCCATGCCGGTGTATACGTGCTAGAGAAATTCTTTGTAAAGAAGGTGAAAAGCTACGGCGTCAAGTTGATGTTTAACACGGGCCTGGTTAAAGTCATAAAAGACGGGAACAGGGTAGTGGGAGCCATTGCCAGGAAGAAGAATGGCAAATATATCAGGATCAACGCGAGTAAGGGTGTACTGATATCCACCGGCGGTTACGCGGCCGATGAAAAACTGGTTGCCAAACTCAATCCCGAAGCGGTAGCCGTGTCAGCACTCAGGTACGAACAAAAAGAGAACAGGGGTGATGGCATAAAAGCAGGAGTATGGGCAGGGGGACAAAAGGACGAATATCCCTCAGCCATGGTGTTTGACCGGGGACCCACAAAGCCCGGCGGACGATCAGGTGTTCCCATCAAAAAAGGGAGTACTTTTGATTCACTTTTCTTTGGGAGTCAGCCCTACATGAAGGTGAATATGAATGGAAAACGTTTTAACAGTGAATCTGTCCCCTATGATATTATTCTTCATCCTCTGCAGGATCAGAAGAACGGTGTATACTGTATCATCTGGGACGGGAACTACTGGAAACACGCCAGGAGTTTTCACACCATCGGCTGCTCAAGACTCATACCAAGCAAAAGTAAACCCAACACATACGAGGGGATGCGGTTTCTGCCCAATTACGGCTTGTTGACTTTAATGAGACTCAAAGGAATGTTAAAGAAATCAAGATCAATTGAAGGCCTGGCAAAGAAACTCAAGTTACCCCCGGATGAACTGAAAGCCACGGTTGCGCGTTATAACAGGATGGCAAAACTTGGTACGGACGAAGACTTTGGCAAAGATCCCCATACGCTGCTGCCCCTGGTAAAACCGCCGTACTATGGCATTACCAATGCAGGCTGGCTGCTGACCACAATGGACGGGCTTCGTATCAACGAAAACACGCAGGTACTGGATAAAAAGGGAAATGCCATTGAGGGACTCTACGC
>JAGYNX010000575.1 GCA_018399855.1 Spirochaetota bacterium | reverse complement strand
TGAAGCAGAAAGAGCCCGTGGAGCGATACCAGCCCCTTGTGCTGCTCTTGATACTGCTGCTTGCCATCGAACTCTTTGTACCAGAAAGGAGGAAAGCCCGTGAATCGTAATTACCTGTTCCATGCATGTGTTGCCCTGATGACCATAACCTGCCTGGCATGGATCGACCCCCTGGGGGATCATGTGAACAGGGGCAACTCGAAGTACGAGGAGGAAGAGTACTCTGATGCCGAAAGTGAATACGAGCAGGCAGCCGAATATGCCGAGGGTGAAGACCGCCTCACACTGCACCTGAACCAGGGTGACGCGGCCTTTCAGCAGAAAAAATTCGGCAGTGCCCTGAAACATTATAAAAAGGCTGCGGGATCAGAAAGTGCTGACATTCAGAAAAAAGCCTACCTGAATATGGGAAACACCTACCTCAAGCAGAAAAAAGCTGATAAAGCGGCGGATTCGTATATACAGGCCCTGAAAGTTGACCCCGGCTACACGCCCGCCAAGCAGAACCTGGAATATCTCATTCAGCAGGATGAAAACCAGGGCAACCGGGGCAAAGAGGGTCAGAGCCGTGATCCAGATAATGATAAGAAAGACGGGAATGATCAAAATAAGAATAACCGGCAGCAACATTCGGGGCAGCAGGGTCAACAGAAAGATTCACAGGATAAAGAACAGGTTTCCCGGGGACAAAAGAAAGAAGAGGCTCTGACCCCCGGGCAGGTTGAGAAGCTCATGGAGATGATGCGGCAGAAACCGGTGAGAAAACCCGGGAACAGGGGAGAGAAAGGTGTTGAATCGGGCAAAAACTGGTAAACTGGCTATACTGCTACTGCTGTTGTGCTGGACTCCCCTGTGGGGGGCGGACATTTCAGTATCCATGGAACCGGAGGTGCTGCGGGTAAACGAGACAGGCAATCTTGATATACGGCTTGATGATGCCGATAGCGTAGAGCTTGTGTCGGTTCCCGAAGTGAAAAATCTTGATATTGAGTACGCGGGTACCGCCCGCAAGTTCGAGTTCGTGAACGGAAGAACATGGTCGGGAATGGTTCTCCAGATGAGGGTCAGGGCCAACGCGAAGGGAAACTACACCATACCCCCCATCAAGATACGCGTTGATGGAGAAGTGCGAAAGACCACGCCAGTAACCTTCAGGGTAAAAAAGACCATCGATGCACCATCGGGGGGCAAGAGCATGGCCTTTGGCATGATGGTGTCCTCCCGTGACCGTGTGCACGCGGGTGAACCGGTGTTGCTGCGCTATTACCTGCTGCACACCGGCGTAGATATTCGGGGGAAGGGGAGCTTCAGAAAGATGCCCGTGGCAAACGGGGCGGTACTTGAAGAGATCGAAGAAAGCATTGATGATGCGCCCATGCGCCT
>JAGYNX010000574.1 GCA_018399855.1 Spirochaetota bacterium | reverse complement strand
AGCAGACCGGTGTATTCAGGGAAAACCAGAAAGTTGATGAACGGATAATGGATTCAAATGATCTTGAACGTGAAAAAGGAATTACAATCTTTTCCAAGAATGCCTCTCTTACCTACAGGGATACCAAGATAAATATTATCGATACACCAGGTCATGCCGACTTTGGGGGCGAGGTGCAGCGAATAATGAAGATGGTAGACTCTGTACTCTTGCTGGTAGATGCCTTCGAAGGCCCCATGCCCCAGACAAAGTACGTATTGAAGAAATCTCTCGAGCTGGGGCACCGACCAATAGTAGTCATAAACAAGATTGATCGCCCCAACAGCAGGCCCATCGAAGTACTTGACATGATTTTCGACCTGTTTATCCAGTTGAATGCCACCGACAAGCAGCTGGATTTCCCAGTGGTATACGCGTCAGCCAAGAATGGACTGGCACGTTATAATCCTGATGATGAAAATAATGATATAATTCCGCTGCTTGAAACCATTCTTTCCCATGTTGATGATTCAGCCGGTGATCCTGAAAAACCATTTCAGTTCCTGGCTTCAGCCATTGAATATGATAACTACCTTGGAAAAATGGGTACTGGTAAAATTCATAACGGCACTGTTGCAATCGGCGATGATGTTATGCTCCTGAAGCGAAACGGTGATCGGGTACCTTACCGTATTGCCAAGGTGTTTTCGTATGAAGGCTTGAAAAAAGTCGAAACACAGCGTGCCCTGGCAGGTGATATCGTGTCACTTGCCGGCATGGAACTGATAGATGTTGGTGAGACCGTTGCGGACAGGGAAAACCCCGAACCACTCCCGTTGATTTCCATTGATGAACCTACCCTGTCCATGACATTCATGTCCAACAATTCACCATTTCTTGGTAAGGAAGGTTCTCATGTAACTTCAACAAAGCTATGGGAACGCCTCGAACGTGAAACACAGACCAACATAAGCCTTGTTATTGAAAAGACAGAAATGGCAGAAGCTTTCAGCGTGAAAGGACGTGGTGAACTACAACTCGCGATTCTTATCGAAAATATGCGGCGCGAGGGATTCGAGTTCCAGGTTTCAAGGCCAGAAGTTATTTTTCGGGAACTGAACGGCAAAAGAACCGAACCTGTTGAGCTTGCCATGATAGACGTGGCCGATGAGTATGTTGGTGTTGTTATCGAGAAACTTGGGATTCGTAAAGGTGAAATGATAAACATGGTTCCCGGAACAGATGGATATACCAGGCTTGAATTCAAGGTGCCCGCCCGTGGCCTCATCGGTTTCAGAAACGAATTTTTAACAGAAACCAGGGGGACGGGAATCCTGAACCACAGCTTCTATGAGTACGAGTATCACAAGGGTGAGATCCCGTCACGTAACCGGGGCGTACTGGTGCAAA
>JAGYNX010000573.1 GCA_018399855.1 Spirochaetota bacterium | reverse complement strand
ATAACGTTGTACAGAGCTCTCCCGATGCTGTAGAAATATAGGGCCCGGTTGTATATTTCAACATACCGGCATTAATGAAATAGTAATAATCCTTGAAAGAAAGATCTTCACCTTTTTCAGCGGGACGAAAAAGTCTGTTTGAAGTTACCGCAGAAAAACCTGGATTCACAACGGTGTCAGTCACCTGTATTCCATTTGAATCCAATATATATCCACAGTGTATTTCATTATACGCCGGCAAAAGATCTGAAAGCATGGAATTCAACTCATTATCATAACAGGATGACAGTTCATTTTTTATCTCTGCTGTAATATGATCGAGAAACCTGAATGTATCCTTTTTGCCCTTTACACGGTTAAGCATATGATCTTTGAAATTGCTGGCCTGTTCCCCTATCCTGCTGTATACCTGGTCAACCGGTATCTCGGTTGGCAAAACGGGTTCTGAAAAGAAGAACCCCTGCAACACATCAACACCCAGCTCAAGAATACCGGCTGCGTCTTCACCGTTTTCTATACCCTCGGCCACCACCACGGCACCTGTTTTGTGCCCCAGGTTTACCAGCGATCGAACCAGCTCCTGCTTGTAAAAACTTTTACTGACATCAAGCACAAGTGAGCGGTCGATCTTTATCACCTGAGGTCCAATCGAAAATATCCTGTCCCAGTTAGAATTACTCTGCCCCATGTCATCAAGGGCAATAAGGAAACCATTTTCCCTGTAGTTCTGCACAAATGTTTTAAGCACCTCGGTAGAACTGTTGCAGGATTCAACTATTTCGATCATTATACTGCCGGGATCCATGTCATACTGGCGCACCAGGTCACGCAACATATTTGAACCCACAGTGGCGTCATCCAGGATGGATATATCAAAATTGATGGACAGAAGAAGCTCAGGATTGTCCCGGGAAACAGGATAATACGATGATACCGCCTTCTTCCTGCAAAGCCTGTCAAGCTCGGGCACCAGCCCCTTCTGACGGGCCGCGTTAAATAACTCTAAAGGTGGGATCAGGGCACCTGTCAACGGATCAATTCCCCGCGACAGTGCTTCATATCCAATCACCGCTTTTTTTCTAAGAGACACAAGGGGTTGGAAATGAGTCTCGATCAATTCATTGTCAATGATTTGCTGTATATCCAGTTCTGCCAATTTTACTGTATCCATATCTTTTATTTCCAGAAACGTCGAAAATCATATCCTTTTTTTAATATACGTTCATATAGACATTATCTCCACTTGGCCCCCCTGTGTATACCTAATTTTTTTGGCTCATTCCGGAATGTTGGGAAAGCTATCATAATTTATTATATGATTATAAATCATTATTCGTCACCCAAAGAAAAGCTTATGTTATCATACGGCTTTAAATATATGAAACCGGCCGC
>JAGYNX010000572.1 GCA_018399855.1 Spirochaetota bacterium | reverse complement strand
TAACAGCATTTTCTACAAGTTTCCTGCATTCGCAGTAATGTCAACAGTATAGATTTTCAAGAGGACAAACAAAAAAACGGGCCCCCGCATGGAAGACCCGTTTCCTCGATCACTTCTTTCTGTATATTCTTACTCGTTCATAAAGTACTGGTCTTTCAACGCGTACACATGTTTTTCCAGCACCCGCTCGAATCGTTCTTTATCAACTGCAGGTTTTTTGATCATCTGCTGGCAGAGTTCCTGCTGCTTGTCGGTACTGCTTGTCTTTGAGTATATCTGCAGCGCGTACTTTGATAAATCCCTTATCATGAAATCGAAGATCTGATCAGTGAGATCATCGTCAACCTCGTAGATTGGCTTGTTCTCCAGTATCAGCTGACCGTAGGCTACCAATGTAAAGAGCTCGCCCAGCGTCAACAAGAAGTCGAGATCCTTTGCCTGCTCGGCATCAGGTGTTGCAGTTGCCAGAAACTCCTTGAGTACCCCGATTTGCTCTTTGAATATGTCCACGTTTGGCAGGTCAACACTGTTGTAGGCGATATTGTAATCATGGAACTGGATCTTGCCCAGCCCCTTGGTTGGTCCCTGGTTGAACAGGAAGTCATCGTTCACCGGTTCGATTTTCTGTGACACCTCGGGGAATTCTCCCGGGTTGAAAAAGTAATTAGCCATGAACTTGATGATCAGTGCCATGTTCACGTGCACAGTACCTTCAAGTTTTGGCAGCGCCCTGATATCACGAGCTGCCATCTCAAAGTACATGTCCTTCTCGAATCCCTTGGCAGCAATAACGTCCCACAGGTTGTTGACCACTTCTTCCCCCTGGGTAGTCACTTTCATCTTTACCATGGGTTGGTACAGCAGGTATCGCCTGTCTGTCTCACTGGCTGCACGCATGTAGTCGGTTGCCCTGAGGGCAAACAGCTTCATGGCCACAAGCCGTGTATACGCGTCGGTGAAAAGCTGCTTGATATGCGGAAAATCGGTTACGTAGTTACCGAAAAGGTTTCTATGTGATGCATGGTTCAACGCCTCATAGAATGAATGGGTACATATACCGATAGAGCCCCAGCCAAGGTTGAACTTGCATATGTTGATGGTATTCAGTGACGCGTCCCAGGCATCACGTCCCTTGTCAGTAATATCCGCTTCTGTAATGGGATAATCATGCAGTGCATATTCAGCAACGTACGACTGATTCTTAATGACGTTCTTCACACACTCATACTTCTCATGCTGTGAATCAACAACGAAAAATACGTAATCATCGGAATCAGCCATCTTACCGAAGGTAGATACCATCTTCGCTTCATTGGCATTTCCAATATAATACTTGTCCCCGTTTGCCTTGTAGGTACCGTCTTCCTGCGGGTACAGCATCATATCTGAAGAA
>JAGYNX010000571.1 GCA_018399855.1 Spirochaetota bacterium | reverse complement strand
CGTAGTATAGTAGTTGAAAATATACATCAAGGCAATAAATAATTAATATATGCAGCAGGGTTCAAATAAAAATGTATGGGCATGTAATTGTAAACGAAAAATTAATTAATTCAGGATGCATTGATTATGGATATTAAAAAGACATTAATATACGCCTTGAAAAAAGTAGTAGTATTCGTCCGTTTCATGGGTGGCAGGCTAGCTGCTTTCTTCAGGTACATCATACCTGATTCTTATGAAGTGATTGAAAAAGTAGAGATACTGAAAAACCTCTTCGTAAAGGGTGGAATACGGCTGAAATGGATCATCATCGTTTCAACGATAATACTCATCGTGGTATTCCTGTTAAGCTGGATATCCATTACCATTTCTTCAACAGCCATGCTGAATGCCAACGACAGGTTATGCCGCACTATTGCTGCCAACATATCTTCCGCCGAATCGGTGATAACATCGGAAAAAAGTACTTTTCAGCGTTCCCTGATCTTACAGGATTACCTGAAGGGCTTGTCCAGTCAGAACATTAAGGGAATGGTCTATGCCGCCGTGTATGACCTGAGGGGAATGCTGGTTGAACGCAGGTATACCTATGCAGCCCACACGGAGGGAAACAAGCGGGGCCGGTATTATTCAAAAGAACTGCGAAGTGAATTAAAGAATACAGGTGTAGCAGTAAAGAAAAGAATACTGTATCCGGCTACCATTGATAAAGATGGTGAGAATACCAAAGAAGAGGTGTGGTGCTACCGGTACAGGATCCCTTTTAACTTCTTCGATACAAGGGTTGGGGTCATAGAGATCGTATTTACAGAGGAGTCTATCCTGGGTCCGGTTGAACGTGCTCGTCTTATCATGGTGTTTGTTGCCATCGCCATGCTGCTTGTGGGTATTGGCATTACCGCCTACGTGTCTACCCAGTTCGTACATCCTGTTGTGGAACTGACAACCGGGGTTACCCGTGTGGGTCAGGGTGATCTCACTGTTACCCTGAAGGTGACCACCCATGACGAGATAGGGGTGCTTACGGGTGAGTTCAACCGGATGATAATTCAACTGCGGGAAAAACTGCAAATGGAGAAATTCGTGTCAGAATCCACCGTTACCATGATACGTGAAAAAACAGTCAACGGTGACGTAGAACTTGGGGGAGTGCGCAAAACCATGGCTTTTCTCTTTGCCGATGTGCGTGGGTTCACCGCCATGTCAGAGAACCTGCCGCCCGAAGAGGTGGTGGGTATACTCAATGATTACCTTGACCTGCAGGCACAGATTATTCGTAAGCACGGTGGTGATATCGACAAGTTCGTGGGGGACGAGGTGATGGCTACCTTTGACGGTTCTTCCATGGCTGATAAGGCCCTTGAAGCAGCAGTTGACATCGTGGAGTCTATCAAG
>JAGYNX010000570.1 GCA_018399855.1 Spirochaetota bacterium | reverse complement strand
CGTCTACCAGGAATGTGGAAGTGCGAACATTTCGATACCTGTCTATCTCATTCTGCTTCCATTCTGCGCGGAGACGTCTTTGTATGCGATGGTTAAATCCGGTTGTTCTAATAATCTCAACCGGGGACATACCTGGGGTATACTGTTTGTACATGTCTTCTCTGCCAAACATACCATATGTCTCCGCCAGGTTTATTCCATCAAATACAAACCTGCAGATTTCTTCCACCATGTGTGAAGATATATTCACTGATCGTCCTTCTTCCCTGCATACATGCAGCAGCTTGAGTATATCCTCGCGCCGATAGTTCTTTATCTTCATAAGCAGAATAGTCAGAATTGAGACATCATGTTGTACCGATTCAATGGGGCTTACTACCACAGCAATTCTACTCTGGTGAAATATCTGCTCAGTTCTTCCTTCCGGGATAAACCCTATGTTAAACCTCTCACGACACAAGGCACCTGTGCTTGTAAGTTGGAGATAATCTATTGTGAATCTGTAATTACGTGCCCATTCCGGCCAGTGCATCTGTTTCATCTTCTCATTATATACATCGAGATAATAGACAGTCTCATCAAACATATCACCAATAACATACTTTGCACCAGCGGACTGTAACGCTAAAAGTATGCGTAGTTGTTCCCAGCCTGAGGCAGCCGGGGCGGTCAGTGCGTTGATCATATCACGGCGTATGTACTGCCATGCCTCTGCGGGCATGGGAAAGAGTATTGATTCTATACTGCTGGCCGTATCTATAACTGTCATGTTCTTGTTTCCTGGGCTAACAGTTACAAACCCGTCCATCGACCAGAGAAAGTACTTGTACCACTCAAGTACCTTGGCACTGGCAACCTTGCTGTTTCTGAGATGTGCCATGGATGCATGCCAGGAATTATACCTGCCTGCGCCTTCCTTCTGTCTTTCCCAGTGATTGTAGGTATACACTTCACGATCAAGTAATTTACTGTGCCGGTCTTTTATCTCTTCTACCATTCGTACTATGTCGTCATACTCGATATGCTGAAGCAGCTTTGCTTTCTCAAATCTGTCCATACTCCACCTCCTTCTTATTATTCTATAATTAAGGAGTAAGTATTTCTTCAGGTAGGTTTCTCCCTTGGGTGAAATATACGAGGGTATCTTTACGCCGATATCCCTTGATATATATACCACCCAGGCCAGGGAAACTGATTTTCAGTGGGCTTATTCCCTTTACTTCATGTAAATTGCTGAGATCTATTACAATAGAACTTACAGTATACTTACTGGCAAACATCACAAGACAGGTATCCTGGTCTACCAGATGATCAACAATCTCATCTGCGACCGGTACCATCACTACGTGATTATCAGAAGAACTGAACAGTACTGTGTTCCGGTAGTCAAATGTAGGTACT
>JAGYNX010000057.1 GCA_018399855.1 Spirochaetota bacterium | reverse complement strand
TCATGTACACTGGTAAACAGTCTACATACCACCCTCCAAATGTCAGTAACATTTTTTTCGTTGGCGAACATGCATTATAAACTTGTTAAAGGATCACCGCAAAGACGCTAAGTACGCAAAGTTCGCAAAGAAGCAGATTTTTTTAAATATATATTATTTTCTTTGCGCCCTTAGCGATCTTCGCGTCTTTGCGAAAATTACCTCTGTTCCTCTGTGCCCCTGTGGTAAATCTTTTAATAGTAATCGGTGTTGATAAAATAATACTTGCAACCGGGCATTATATATATGCATCATTATGAAAAATCAATTACGAGGAGTGGGCATGAGCTTAAAAAAAATTGATGCTGCTGACATTGCTGATAATCCATTCTCCCTTATTGGTGAGGACTGGATGCTGATAACCTCCGGTACGTTAGATTCTCATAACATGATGACGGCGTCATGGGGAGGACTGGGGATACTCTGGCATAAGCCGGTAAGCTTTATATTTATCCGTCCCCAGCGACATACTTTTAACTTCGTGGAAAGTAACGATGTGTACACCCTGAATTTTATGGACGAGAAACATCGGGACGCGCTGAAATACTGCGGCAGCCATTCAGGACGGGATGTAAATAAAACCATAGAAACCGGCCTGACCCCTGTCGCGTCAGAAAACGGCTGCGTGTATTTCGAAGAATCCCGGCTGGTGATAGAATGTCAAACCATATACTACCAGGACATAGATCCCGCGCATTTCCTGTCACCGGATATCGAGAAATTATATAATAATGACTATCACAGGATGTACGTTGGTGAAGTGATACAATGCCTTTCAACGGAGGGGTAACATGAGCCAGCTTCTTTACTGGGGTGATGTGCTGACAGCCGTATCAATTTTGCTTTTTTTCACAGCTGCGTATGCAACAAAAAGAATATCCCGAAAGACCTTCTACCTGTTCTGGGTGGGAGTGCTCATTGGCGCGGTGTGGGAATTCGGATTTTTTCTTGTGGGCCCGGAGTTTTCAGAAACACCCGCCTTCATTAGAACATCCCCCTGGCCATTGCCCCCCATTACGCAGCCCCTGTTGCATACCTTCTGGGACGGTGCCATATTCATGGCGGGAATAGGCCTGACGCGAAAGTTACTGCGTGGTCCGCATTTTACCCGGTTTCGTATATCTGAACTGTCAGTATGTATCGCCTGGGGGCAAATCCAGGAATTCGCGGTTGAAATGATAGCGATACAGGGTAATCTCTGGACATACACACCAGTATGGTGGAACCCTGTCCTTTGTAATATGAACGGTGGACACCTGACTCTGGTTCCACAATTAATCTGGTTCATCGCACCAATCATATTTTACCTGGCCGCAATCAGAATATATGGGAACGAAAATGACGGCTGAACCCCGTAAGTACATGCTTTTGGGAATAGGAAGCCGTTTAAACAGGGACGACAGTGCTGGAAGTATTATTGCCGAAGAGTTCAAAAACCCTCAATGGGTGGCGGTGGACGGGGGGCAGATGCCCGAGAACTATACCGGCGTGGTAAAGAGGGAGGCCCCCGATGTGCTTGTAATCATTGACACTGCCGGAATGGGACTTGAACCCGGAGAATTCAGAAGAATTCCACTGGAAACCCTTGCAGGATCCCACCTCTTTAATACCCATGCAGCACCGCCTGCGCTGTTTATTTCGTACCTGCAATCCTTCGTTAGAAAAATATATTTTATTGGAATACAACCACAGGATACAAGCCCCGGTGAAAGCCTCAGTGATGATGTCAGGAGTGGAATTGAACACATCAAGAAAATACTGCAGACCGGGAAAATACATTCTATACCCGAACTTGAGTATTCCTCATGACCCGGTTTCTCCTTTCTGGGATGGTTTATTATCGCGCATTTCAGGAAAGAATACCTCAACCATATCTGCATGGGACGACGCGGTAAAAAGCTTTTCCCGGTTCTCTTCGTTCATGATGAACTTTGATATCTCTGAGAGTGTGTTAATATGCTCGTTTGGTTTGTCACGTGGACTTAACACCATGAAAACCAGGTGAACCTCATCGTTGTTTATTTTCGAAAGAACCCTGCGGGTAGTTTTTGCTACCATAACGATTGATTCGTCCAGCTTTTCAGAGTAACCATGGGGCAGGGCGATGTTAAAGCCGATAAGACTGGAATACTCGTTCTCAATATCCATCATGTGCTTGTGAATGCTGGCGGTTTCCAGATCAGGGTAATCATTTCTCAATATATTCAGTAGTTCTTCAATAATATCGGACATTGAGCGGGCCGATGATATTGTAATCCATTCAGGTTTAATGTGCAGGTCAACACTAACGGTAAAAGGCTGATAAATAAGAAACATGCATGGACCTTTAGCGTTCTCAGGGAGAAATGGAAGTATTCTGCTATCCATCCTGCTCATCAAGACCCTTTCAGGGTGATTGATAGACTCGGCATTACTTTGTCCCTGCATAAAAGAAATGTCCTTGTTCTCTACACTCATTTTTATGACCCTGCCAAGTGGCAGGCTTGTCCAGATGGGGGTTCCCGATAGTACTGTTTCGGAGGTTTGCTCCTCCTCGGGAAGAGATAACTGTCTCCACTGGTAGAGGTTGGGGTTTTTTAACTTTTTGCTCCATCGCTGGCATATCAGTTCGTTCAGTTCCTCGTTTTCCGTAATAGCAAGTACATTCCCTATACCAAAAAGTTCGGGAGTGTTGTCGGGGTTAACTGTTATAGCATTGTCAGAAATGGCCACGAATCCGTTTCTGCGGGCAACAGCTGCCATTCTTATGTTGGTGTCCAGCAACGTGACTGCCCGTCCCTGATCCTGAATAAAGTTTGCCACTATGCGTCCCAGCTTATGCGCGCCAACGATCAGCCAGCCTGTTGGCTCAGGCTCGTGAACCTTTAAAAGCCTGGCCACCCATCCTGCTGAGAATCCCTGCAGAATAACGGTACCGCTTATTACCGCGTAGGTAAATGTTTCCAGGAACTCGGCCTGCTGGGCGTAATTACCGCTTGAAGATGCCTTAAGATTCAGGGCAAACAATGAGGCCATAGATGCCGCCACGATGCCCCTCGGGGCAACCCAGCTGAGAAAGAGTTTATCCCTTAAAGCAAAGTTTTTGCTGCCCAGGGTGCTGATGAAAATATTCAGTGGGCGAACAACTATCATGACCAGGATCACAGCAATCAGTATTTTTAACAGGTATTCTCCCCTGTAAGTATCAATTGCCAAGTTGGCGGCAAGTAATACGAAAAGAAGTCCGATGAGCAGTTCAATGAGCTGTGCCTTGTACACTTTTATCCTGTCAATTTGCGGTGTATCAGCAGTCCCGATAACGAAACCGGCAATAACCACACTCAGAAGACCGCTTTCAAATACCAGCATATCAGAAAGGGTATAGATGCCAAGTGCGGCGGCCAGCACGAATATATTCAGACTTTCTTCAGGTATCCAGTTTTTCCTTATAATGCGGGCGATAATAAATCCACAGACAACTCCTATGGCTATTCCAGAAGTAAATCGTGATAAGAAAAGCAGGATAGCATCATGACCGATAATCCACTCGTAACACAGCAGTGCGATAAAGACACCAATGGGATCGATAAGAACCCCTTCCCAGTGGAGAAAATTATTCAGTTTCTGATGTACCCCAACACGTTTCAGGAGGGGGCCGATAACAGTGGGGCCCGTTACGATAATCAGGCTGCCAGCCAGGATGGACACTGCCCAGGGATATCCCATCACGTACTTAACCACAACTGCAGAACAAAGCCACGTTATTACCACCCCCCTTGTTAGTACCGCGCGAATCTCTGATGAAACCTGGCGATATCCTTTCAGGTCAAGGGTTAAACCTCCCTCGAAAAGTATCAGGGCAACTGATATCTGTATTATGGCTTCAAGGCCTTCACCAAGAAGTGTGGGGTCTATTATATTAAGCCTGTACGCTCCGGGTCCAACTGCAATGCCACCAATCAAAAGAATTACGATTGGTGAAATTTTCATCCTTTTGGCGATTGTAACAAAAGCAATTCCAAAAAACAGGGCAAGACCAAATGTTGCTATAAGCTGATGTGTCATAGAATAACCCGTTGTAAAAAATATTCTGACCTGATTCCATTATATCAGGTTCATTCAGAATTATGTCAATATTTATAATCTTCGGGCACATGAAAAGTAATGAAATGAATAAAAAACTACAAACATTGTAAATTTGAATAGTTATTGACGAAAGGCCTTGAAAATGTTTTGCTACAGGGGGTAGTAATATTTACGTGCAAAGGTGATGTCATGGTATTTGAAAAATTAAGACACTTCTTTCTTTCAGCATATGAAGATAGTACGTTTGTGCAATATCAAAAAGCGAAAGTTTTGATGTGGTTTGAGATAATACTCATCTTTCTAACTTCGTTATCGGTTGCCAGCACAAATTTTTTTTCACCAGATGTGGCTACCCTGCAATATAACCTGAGTATGAGCATTGTTATCGGATCCTTTGCCGTATGTCTTTTCATCCTGAAAACTGGCTGGTATAAAACAACCGCCTACGTTGCCATACTGTTCCCCCTTGTGCTTGTTCTATACCTGGCGTTACTTGTTCCAACCCAGGCCGGGAAATATATATACATGCTGTATTTTTTGCTGTTCATCGTTATGGCCGCACTGTTTGGTACCAGGATAACAGTATGGATTATTACAGGTATTGTTATCGCATGCGGAACTACAGTTGCACTAAATTCTTATGGGATAATAGCTGACAATGTCATAATAACCACAATTACTCATTTTGCCATAATATCACTTATGATCTGTATTCTCAGTTTCCTTATCGTGAATATATCGATGCAGGCCATTGCCAGCATGGAAAAAAACCAGGAATCATTAAATCGGGAAGATGAGAAAAAAAAGAATATAATTGAATCAATCGAGAGTGTAACTCAAACATTAAGTGAGTATTCCCATTCAATGACAGACAGCTCTCGAAAGTTTGCCGACAATGCGCAGTCGCAGGCTTCAAGTGTTGAAGAAATAACATCCACACTTGAAGAAGTAGCTGCAAGTGCCGAATCATCTGTACAAATGACCGATGCGCAAAAGAGCAGAACGGAGAATCTCATAGAAGATCTTCAGCAGATGCATCAACTTGTTTCAGACAGCAGTAAAAATATCGGAAACGCCCAGGTGCAGCAGGAAGGATTGAATGCCAGGATAGGGGTAGCCCGGGATGAAGTTTCGAAGAGCCTTGAATCCATGAAGTTTGCCCTTGGCAGCAGTAAAAAGGTGTCTGAGGCAACGAATCTTATTATAGATGTATCTGATCAGATCAATCTCTTATCTCTAAACGCGTCAATTGAAGCAGCAAGGGCGGGCGAATCCGGCAAAGGTTTTGCGGTAGTTGCCCAGGAGATCGGCAAGCTTGCAGAGAAAACCCAGACCATTACGAAAGAAATTACGTCACTGGTTGAAAGAACTGACCATGAATTGTATGAGACAGGAAGATTCCTTGAAAATGTTAGTGACACCGCAGTACATATTGAGAAACTTTCAGTTGATTTCGGACATATGTTTGTGAATATAAAAGATTGGCTCATTCCGGAATGTTGGGAAAAGTGAACAAATAATAAATAATTGAATAAAAATTCCATCTCGATTACAAAGATTTTTTTCACCACAAAAATAATCAAGGAATCGAGATGGAATTAAAACTACTTACCAAATTATTAGAATTACCGGGCTGTGTTGTAAAGGATATTATTTTCCAAGGTGATGAAATATTGATCGCTGTTGAAGTAGAAGATTTTCCTGTGTGTCCCAAATGTGGTCAGGTGTATATAAAGGCACCCAAAGACAGCCGTACTCAAAAGGTTGAAGATTTATCAGTATTTGGAAGAAGATGTTTTCTACTTGTGAAGAAATATCGTATTGATTGTGATTGTGGTTACTGCGGGACAGAGCACCATCAGTGGCTGGATCCGTATCAGCGTTTCACGGTTCGTTATCGAAAATGGATTTATTCGTTTTGCAAGCGAATGACCGGGATTGATGTTGCCCGTATATTCGGGATATCGAAGCATACGGTGTATCGTCTTGATAAAGAAGGGATCGAAGAGGAGTTAGTCAGTCAGGATGCTGTCAAACCACGGCGAATAAGTATAGATGAAATTTCCAGAAAGAAGGGGCATAATTACGCAACGATTATATCAGCTCCTGACGAGAAGAAAGTGTTGGAGGTTGTAAAAGGGCGAAAATCAGAGGATATTGCCCCATTTTTCAAGGGAAAAGGTATACAATGGTGCAAAAACGTGCAGGCAGTGACCATGTATGCCTGGCTTGCGTTTCGTAAAACAGTACGAAAGTATTGCACGGAATCGATCATCTGTTTTGATCACTTTCACCTGGCTCAGCATTTTTCAAAGGCAATTGATCAGCTGCGTGTTCAGGAAGCAAAGAATGGCAGCAAAGAGGAAAAGGAATTTTTCAAAGGTACCAGATGGTTGTTATTGAAAAGACCTGAGAAACTCAACGAGAAACAACAGACAACGCTTGATGAACTTTTGAAAGTAAACATGAAGCTGTATAAGGCATATCTATTGCGTGATGAATTTAGACAAATATTCGATGGCCCCTCTGTACATAGCAGGCTGGTTCGTCAAACGAACTGGAAGAAAAGAGCCAAGGAAGTTCACATCTCTCAAATAACAGAGTTTGTGAAAAAGATAGAAAGATGGGAACCGTATATCAGAAATGCGTTGCGAGGAAATTACTCAAATAGCTTTGCAGAAGGGCTGAATACAAAGATCAGGGTCATTCAGAGAATGGCTTATGGGTATAAAAATTTTGACTATCTGAGGCTAAAGATATTTCAACAATTCAATTCCAGGGAGATTAAATCACTTTTTGACGGATAGATAATCCCAAGAATCCGGAAAGAGTGTAAAAGTAAAAATATAGCATCATCGCTCGCTGATTCTATATAATAAAATATTTCTTGACTTTTCTTGTTCAACATTAAAACGTAATTGTTTTAATATTGATATATCAAGAAGGTGATGGAGTTCACCTTAATTGCCTTCTGGCTGATGACTCCTGAATATAATAACAGTAGTGAAATGTTTTATATAATGGAGCCATAAAGTGTATACAACAGATATTAATACCCCTTCAAAACAAACCAGCAATAATCTTTACAATCTGTTGATTTTTTCTGCCGAACTGATAGAATCGACAGGTTCTGATTATTTAACATATCAAAAGCACCTTCAGGAAATAATTGAACGCCTTGAACAAAAAAAATTTCACCTGGCTGTATTGGGACAATTTAAACGTGGTAAAAGTTCTCTTCTCAACGCACTTTTAGGAGTAGAGATATTACCAACATCAGTTATTCCACTGACATCAATCCCGACATTTATCAAATATGGAGTAAAACCATGTATTGAAATTCATTTCACCGATAGTAAAGAAAATATTAAAATTGTTTCTGATTCACATATTGAACTTCGTGACATAATTTCGACTTATGTTACAGAGGATAAAAACCCGGAAAATCGGCTTAACGTTGAGAAGGTTGATATTTATTATAATTCATCCTTTTTAAGCACAGGTGTTGTATTAATTGATACTCCCGGAATCGGCTCTACACATCTTCATAACACCCGGGCGACATTAAATTTTCTACCCCAATGTGATGCCGCAATATTTATAGTATCAGCAGACCCTCCTATTACGGAAACAGAAATAAACTTTCTTTCTGAAGTGGAAAAAATAATAGATAAAATATTTTTCATTATCAATAAAATTGATTATCTATCTTCTACTGAAATAAACGAGGTAACCGGGTTCATTGTCAATGTTATAAATGAAAAATGCGGTATTACCGCTCCGCAACTTTTCCCTCTCTCAGCAAAACAAGCTCTCAATGCCTGCAAAACAAATAATCCTTTATTAAAAAAACAAAGTAAAGTTGATTTATTCATAGAATATCTTGAGGAATTTATTGCGCATGATAAAGATGCGGTACTGTATGATGCTCTTGTAAAGAAGGCCTTTTCAATATTAAATGATGTAAATTTACAAGTTGGAATGTCGATTAAAGCCTTCAAAATGCCAATCCAGGAAGCGTTATCAAAACTCTCACATTTTAATACAAAATTGAAAGAAGCCGAAAAGCAAAAATTAATATCTTTCGATATACTTGCTGGAGAAAGGAAACGCTTACTGCAGCTTCTTGAAGAACAGGCAGAATATCTCAGAAACAAATCAAAAGAACATCTCAAATCGATTCTTGACAGTTATTTCTCAAAAAACGACCATATCGTTGAAAATGAAATGCGAGATTTGTTCTCAAAGGCAATTCCAATTTTTCATGAACATGAACTGGGCGAGATATCAACCTTCTTTGACTCACATGTGAATGCTATAATCAATGAACAACTTAGTCGAGCAAATAACATTATTAATTCAGTTCGCAATAACGCCGCAAATATATTTGATATTCCTTTTCAGTCACAAGAAACCACTGAAGGTCTTGTTATTGCCCGGGAACCATATTGGGTTTTACATCAATGGAAAGCGATTTTGAGACCCATTCCTGAAGAATTCATTGACAGAATTGTACCCAAAAAAATGCGTGAACGGAGGATCAGAAATAGACTTGAACAACAAATTGATATATTGGTTTTGAACAATGTGGAAAACTTGCGATGGTCTACACTGCAAAATATTAATTCTACCTTTAGAAAACTGAAGCATGATTCTGATGAACAGTTTACTTATATCACTGACATTACCAGTAAGGTTATTGCAGCAACAATAGAAAAAAGAAATAACATAGAAAGTGAGACTTCTAATGAATTATGGCAACTTGAAGAAATGAAAATAAAAATAGAAAAAATAATTTTAAAATTAAAGGAATTTCAACATTAAAGAATATGAACAAAATATTTCTTGTTGTTATTTAAGGCGATCCTGATACCCTTGGCAGGTATGGCATTTCACTGTTTGCGAAAATATTACAGGGGGCTGTATTTAAAAATCCATTTTCAAGGGAATAGTATCACAACATTGGATCAAAAATTATTTTTATTACTTGCCACTATTGGCTGTATCTTTGGAATAATTGCAGGAATTGTAGCTTTTATAAACGTATATGAGGGATATAGCCATTTCCCATTAATACCAAAAAAGAAACGAATACTTAAATCATTGGAATTTGCAATAATAGCTTTCTTTATGGTTATATTTTCAGTTGTTATTGTATCTTTTTTATTTTAAATTAAAGGATTTACAGCATTGTATCAATATAACACAACCACGGTGCACCTGTGTATGATCAGGCAATTTCGCGTAAAATAATTCTTTTTGCCTATTCATGGGTAATCATATCATCAATAATGATAATGAACGTATGCCATGATTATATAGTTTTCCGCGAAGTGTCTGTGTATATATCAATCACAAAGATTGGCGTATATTCATTGCCAATGCCCCGGGCAGTTATGAGGTATGATTTAATATAACACTACTTTGAGAAATTGATTTGAATTGTTTCATATTTAAATTCATACTTGCGACACGAATAAAGGGCATACTATGAAAATTAATACGTTACCCCTGTCATGAGGTTAAAATGAAACCTGTGTCCTGAAGCCAAACTGCTAACAAAA
>JAGYNX010000569.1 GCA_018399855.1 Spirochaetota bacterium | reverse complement strand
TGGATCATAGGTTGCCACCATCAGGGTTTGTACACCACCATCATCATAATAATTTCCTCTCATAGGTTTAAAGTTAGCGATAAAACAACCGCTGTAATTTCTGGTATATAATCCGCCCCATGGATACATTGATAAGTCAAGTCCTCCACGAGCAGCATACTCCCATTCAGATTCTGTAGGCAAACGGTATTGGTTAACATAATAATCCCGTGTATCTCTTTGATATGCATTTTTCAACATTGACCGCCATTTTGAGAAAGCAACAGCCTGTTTCCAGGACACTCCAACTACCGGATAATAATCATAAGCGGGATGCCAGAAATACATTTGTGTCATCGGCTCATTATAAGAATATGTATAATCACTCATCCAGCAGAGTGTATCAGGATAAACAGGAATCCGTTCATGCATAACAAAATCAAACTGGTCTGTGACATCACGATCTTCAAAATCTTCCCATTCTCTTTGACGTTTCAGTTCTTCTCTGTCTTTAATTGTTCCTTCATATTCTTCTTTTTCAGGATTCCAATGGCGTCCTATTCTCAAACCATGATCTTCTTCTCTGTCAAAAGCACGTTGAACGTTTTGTTCTACTTGCCGGCCGTCTTCCCTGAAGCTATGTTTTTTAGCTGCCTGTTTAAGATCAACCCAATAATATTCATAATATAAGGTATTGGTGTTAAGATCAATGCTACGCATAAAATGGTACAATTCCGGTGGTGGTTTCAGATAGAGATTACTATTTTCAATCAAAGCGGCTTTAATTGTAGGATCCCCATAATCTATTCTGGTTCCCCAATCAAGCAACCTATAACCATCAAAGTTGTACGAATCGTACCCAATAGCTTCCAGTACCAAAGCATTCGGGCTGGTTTCATCGATAGCCCGGAAAAAATCCCTTCCTTCGGCATCGTAATTTTCCGGTGGATTTTCAGCCAATACGGTCATGGCCATTGAGTCTCTTACCCAATACACAAATTGCCGGTATTCGCTGTTTGTAATTTCGGTTTCATCCATCCAGAAACCCTGAACGGTAACTGTTTTGGATGTAGCCGTCATTGCATTTGGGACATCCTGATCACTAGGGCCCATGTTGTATGAACCCGGAGGGACAAACAACATTCCATACGGATCAGGTGTGTACCACATCGCTCGGTCAACACCTACGAGATCTCCACTACCATAATTGCCACAACCGGCAAGTATGATTGTAAGAATCAGGCTTATGAATAATAACTTTTTCATAATATATGGGTATTAGTAAGCTTCAACATAAAATTAATTTATTATAAACGTCTTACACTACGGTATCTTCCTGGCGATCTGCTGAAATCGGCATTGAAACAATCCCTCAGGATAAGCTCATGCGAACCGCTCTGGTAAGAAGCCATATCACTTAAAAC
>JAGYNX010000568.1 GCA_018399855.1 Spirochaetota bacterium | reverse complement strand
GGCAAAGATACTTGAAGATTACAAAAAGTTCAGCAATGACAGGGAAAAGCAGCAGGAAGTTAAAACTCACCTGGAATCTCAGCAAAGGACGGCACGGAAAAGAAAGAAGTCAATTTTTTCGCGGCTGTTTGCTGCTATTGCCTCACTCTTTACAAGAAGCGAAAGACCATCAAAAATCAGGTCAAAGTCTGTTCCCGTATCAGCTGCAACCAGGACACTCAGCAGGGAAACCCGAGACCTGTATCATACAATTAGCGAAAATCCGAAACCGGTAATACCATTGTCTGAGTATATTGAGATGACACCTGAAAATGAACAAATGATAACACGAATTATTGAAGAATTACGACAATCCAACCTGAAACTTGTAATACCCATCTATAACGCGCGAAATATTCTCTATCCCAAAAGAAGCAGGAAACTGCTTATGGCGGACGTAGAGTACCTGCTTGTATCACCAGCAGTGGTAAAATCGACAGATACTATCACCGAATTCACGAATTCGCTGGTAGGAAAAAAATTAAGAAACGAGATTATTCCCTCATCAGGGATAGTGGCGATAGAGAAATACCTGTATACCATATTTCGCCAGAGAAAATCCATGATGAGGAAAAAAGATTAGTGCTGCTCTATTTCGAATCTACACTGCAACTATCAGAAGAAGGGCATGATGCACATGCCGGTGCAGGTGCGGATGATCCATTTGAAGCTTCTTTTGAATTTTTACCGTTATTTTTGTAATCATTTACATAAAAACCAGAACCCTTGAATATGATACCGGCCCCGGCGCCAATCAATCTTTTCACCTGGCCACCGCATTTCTCGCATTCCTTGATGGGGTCATCCTTCATGGATTGGAATACTTCAAAACGGTGACCACAGTTGGTACACTTGTAATCATAAGTTGGCATTCTCGCCTCCGCTGTTAATAAAAAACAATAATGCTGTACTACACAATTGTAGTAGTATTGAAATTTTAGCACCATCCTGTAATAGTCAATAAAAAAATGGTACTCTTTTTTAAAATCCGATAGTTCCGCCCAGGCCAAATGAGTTATAATCCTCACCCTGAACTATACTGCGACTCACAAACAGGTCCAATATTACAGCCTGATCCAGGTAGAACAACGCGCCGGCCAAAACATTTACCTCCTGACGATGACTGGTATACCCCGCGTCTTTCTGCCCTGTTATTTCACCGGCCACACTGATGACATCTGTGAAATGAAACTCCATAGCATACCCGTAAAGATAAAAATTGGAACGGGTGTCATCAGACCGGTGAGTTATCCATGTATACCCTGCCATAAAATGGGCCGTCACAAAACCAAAGCAACGTGATATAGCCATGGATAATTCCTGTTCATTCTCTCCACTACCCGTGAATTTATCTGCATTGCCGCTT
>JAGYNX010000567.1 GCA_018399855.1 Spirochaetota bacterium | reverse complement strand
ATTTTTTATAAAATTCCCGGAATCATCAAAACTGGCCACCCGGCGGTTACCGGTATCCGTTACATACACATTACCGTTGTGCATGGCCACACCCGTTGGATTATCAAGTTCACCTTCATACCTGCCCTTTTTACCAAATGACAGGATGAACTTTCCCGAATCGTTGAATTTCTGTACCCTGTTATTACCCGAGTCAACGACATACAGGTGCTTCCCATTCTCCCAGCAAACACCCTGCGGCCCGTGAAACTCACCTTCATTGTTACCGGTTTTTCCAAATTCCCTGAGAATCCTTCCGTCGACATGGGTAATTATCACCTTGTTACTTTTGAAATCTGTAGCAGCAAGTCGATCATCGTAACAATCTACACCGTAGAGTCCGCTGTTTAGGCCCAAATTTAATACGTTTTCACCATTGCCATTGGGATCAAGCTTGATTATCTTGCCTGTTGAAAAAGAACTGATATACAGGTTCCTGGCAGTGTCGATGGCGATATCAGCCGGGTCTTTAAAGTGGAACCGTCCCAGGTTGGTTGATGTATACTTATCGGCCAGCACGAATTCAAATGGATAATCGGGGGCTGCTACATCAGCTGCCCTGAGGCGCAGGGTATCAATCTTGGTTCTTATCATCACATTGTCAGAAGACATGTCAGAGAGCAGTTCCCATTCATTTAACGCTTCATTTGTAAACCCTGCCAGCTTGTACGACCGGGCAAGGTATTCACGGGCAGTATAATAATCAGGGTATTTGGCGACGGCTTTTCTGAAAAATTCCACCGCGGCGAGGTAATGCATCTGGTTGAAGTGAAACATACCCTTCTTGAAGTGACCTTTGGCTATTTCAAACACGGCAGGGGTATCCTGCTGCGCAAGAACTGGAACGATCATGATCATACAGAGTAGTATTATGCTTGTTCTCTTAACGAGATTCTTCATTATTAAATTGTACCGGCTTCAAGGTTGGTGCATATCCAGCATTATGTCATATCAGTATGATTATCGGCCAGCAGGGGTAAATAGTCAATCAGATATTGATATATTTTAGTAGTTTTTCGTGGTTCTACAGTCCTGAAAGAATAACCGCTAAGACGCTAAGTTCGCAAGGTTCGCAAAGATTCAAATAAAAAAAGAAAGCTCATTCCGGAATGTTGGGAAAAACCATCAAAATATATTATATGAATATAAATTATTATTAGTCCCCCAAAGAAAACACTTATGATATAATAAGGTTTATATATATGAAACCACCCGCTTCGCTCGATAAACGCAGATGATTAGTGAATAGTGAGCCGTGAGAAGTGAACTGATCATCCCCGTATCACCTCACTGTCATTCCCTTCCCCGCCTGCGTGGGGATAAACTGCGGCGGGAATCCATCCTGTTACAGCAACCCGTCAAACAG
>JAGYNX010000566.1 GCA_018399855.1 Spirochaetota bacterium | reverse complement strand
CAGCGGCTGCAATTCAAAGACTTCTCCACGGTGAAAAACGAGATGGATCACCTGCTGGCGATGAACCCCGGCGTGGTGAAGCTGGTAGACCGCACCTTTAACGCCGGCAGTAAACACGCCCGCGCCATATGGCAGTACCTTATTGAAAAGAATCCCCAAACGCGCTTCCATTTTGAGATATATCCCGGCCTGCTTAAAGAAGAAGACCTGCGGCTGCTTGAGAAGGTACCAGCCGGGTTGTTTCAATTCGAGATAGGAGTACAGTCATTGAACAACCGGGCCCTTGAGAGGGTTTCACGTCCCCCCGTAAAGGAAAGTTATCTTGAAGCCATAAGGCACCTTGTAGAGCACACCAGTATTCACGTGCACCTTGATCTCATGGCGGGGCTTCCATATGACACCCTTGAATTGCTCGCTCATTCGTTCAACGTGCTGTATGGTATAATGCCCCATCACCTGCAGCTGGGTTTTTTGAAACTGCTGCCGGGAACGGCCATGCGTGAACAGGCTGAGGCCCTCTCCATTAAGTTCAGAGCGGAACCTCCCTACCAGGTACAGCAGACGCCGTGGATCAGCAGTGAAGAACTGGATATGCTGCATCACATTGAAGGACTTGTAAACTCCCTCTTCAATTCCGGCCAATTTCCCATTACGCTGTCCGAACTGGAGAACCTGTATTTGAATGAAAATTACTTTCACATGTACAAGAGTCTTGCTCTTTTCTGGAAATCAAAAGAATTAAACACCGACGGGAAGGACGGGGGGATGCTCTCCAGTGGCCTGCTTGCATACATACAGGAACACTTCCCCGCAGAGCATATCTTCTTCGGGGACTGCCTGAGGATGGACTGGATAAGCAGAACCGGCAACATGCGCTACCCCGCCTCCATAAGGGGTCAGCACCACCCGGCAGAGATACGAAAGCGGCTGGGAGATACAGAGGGTAAACACCCTGTATTCGCTGCCGACTCAGAGGATTTCTCGTTGAAGCATATGAACGGGAATGATTGTATGATACTGAAAGGGGGGCAACCACAGAGGCACTGAGATACAGAGAATCTCTTTCTTGTTATAATTTCGTTCGCGAATTCAATTTTGATTTGTTAACCTTGTATAAGATAATATATTGTTGGCTCATTCCGGAATTTTGGGGAAAACCATCATAATTTATTTTATGTCTATAAATCATTATTAACAATCCAAAAAATTTTATAATATCATACGGCTTTAAATACATGAAACCGCCCGCTTCGCTCGATAAACGCGGATGATTAGTGAATAGTGAGCCGTGAGAAGTGAACTGATCATTCCCGTATCACCTCACTGTCATTCCCGCGAAGGCGGGAATCCATTCTGTTACAGCAACCCGTCAAACAGATCAAGCCAGCCGGGATTCTCTTTCTCTATTA
>JAGYNX010000565.1 GCA_018399855.1 Spirochaetota bacterium | reverse complement strand
TTCTAACATTGAGTTCGGGGCCATGGGAGGTGCAAGCGCGGCCCTCAACCTTCATTCACTTTTGGCTGCTGAAACCGGGTACAGGGGTGAATTCCAGGTTACCGAGTCCCTCCCAATGTGTGCCATTGACCGGGCAAGTAGCATAGACCTGGAAGAGGCATATGCCTGTGGGGAGGAGGCGGTGAAGCTTGCCCTTGAGGGTACGAGCGGAGTGATGGTCTCCATCGAGAGGATCTCGTCCAGTCCTTACGGGGTAAGATATGGCCATGTACCTCTTAAGGAAGTTGCCGTTCGGGCAAAACCGATGCCGGACAGTTACATAAACCCGGAAGGAAATCACGTCACCGGTGAATTCATTGAATATGCCAGCCCCCTGGTGGGGTCTTTTGCCACGTACAGCATTTTATGAGTGCACGACTAATAACTGCAATACGGAGGATGACAACATGGATAGATCTGAAACCTGTTATAAAACTTTTAACCTGATAGATGAAATGATGGAAACCCCGGGCGTGATCCGGAACATGGACGTATCACGTATAGGATCTTACCCGGTAAAGAAAAACAGGGTAATGCTGTGTGGTGAAGGTTCATCCCGGATATTCCCGGCGAAGAACCTTGTCTACAGGGCCATGCGGAATGGTTACCGGCAGAGTATTTTCACCGAGAATTCTTCGCAGGCACGGGAATATGGGTTGAATGATTTCAGCGTTTTCGCGGCTTCTAATTCGGGGAAAACCGCCGAGGTTATACGCCTGATACGTCATCTCAGGGAGGGTGGACATGATGATATTACCGGCCTGGTGGCCCATGATGATACTCCCATTATGAATGAATCCAACAATTCCTATCTTCTTACCTGTGGTGATGAGAAAGCGGTTGCTGCTACCAAGTCGGTAGTTGAACAGGCTTTATTTTACGACATACTCTTCAGGATAAAGAATACCGTTACAATTCCTGATCTTACCATGGCAGCAGATAAATTCCAGGAGGTTCTTGAGAACCCTGTACCCGGTGAAATAGTAGACGCGGTTAGCGGGGCTGAAATGGTCTATTTTTCCGGGCGCAACAACGGCGTGGCCGAAGAGCTGCGCCTGAAGACCAACGAGATCGTGCGTAAGAAATCGGATTATCTTGAAGGCACATATGCGGTTCACGGCATAGAGGAAGTAATGCGTGGCAGCGAGGTGGTTATTATGATCGATCCGTTTCTAGAAGAAGAAAACAAGTTTCACGAGGTGCTTGTTGACGGTCTGGGGATAAAGGTATTCGTAATCGCTCATCGCAAGACTGTCTTTCCAACCTTCATGATCCCTTCCATGAACGAGTTTGATACCTACCTGCAGCTTGCAGCCGGCTGGAATATACTGGTGGAATTTGTCCCCTCACAGTCTGCTCAAAAGGCCTGAG
>JAGYNX010000564.1 GCA_018399855.1 Spirochaetota bacterium | reverse complement strand
GCAAGGGATCCAAACAATACGCGGGCCCTTATTAACATTAACAAGATCCAGTCACAGCTTCGCCAGGGCGGTACTGTAACCGCACAGGCTTCACGTCTCACTGAAAGACAAAAGGAATTGGTTCGTGAATACTATTTCAGGGGAATAAACTATTATTCTCAAAATGAATTCGCGAGGGCGATTACGGAATGGCGCAAGGTACTGGCAATTGATCCCAATCATGAAAAAGCGAGAAATAATATAAGAAAATCTCTCGTATTACTTGGCAGGTAACAAATGGTTTTTGGCAAAAAAAACACCAATCAGGATGATGAGAAAAAAGAAGACGTAAAAAGAAAAGTAAAATTTGGCCTCAGGTTAAAATTTTCACTGTCTATAATATTGCTGGTCAGCATTATTATAGGTATAATGACATTTTATTTCATACAGGAAGAGGCTGCCCTGCTTAAAAATCAGATTATGCAGTTTGCCCAGCGTGAAACGGAACACCTGGCTACAATCGCACGGGAATCAATCAGTCAGAAAGATGAATTACCGCTTGTTGCTGCTATACGGGATTTAAATGAAGTTGATTTTATAGCATACGCCTATGTTCTTGATCCACAGGGACAAATAATACAGAACTTTGAACCCTCGTTAAACGGGCAGGTATTGGAAGATGATATCACAAAAAAAAGCATGGAATACTCTGAAAAGGATGAACCGTTAATACAGTCTTATCCGGACAAGCAGTATGGTGGAAGTATAATATATGATATTTCCATACCTCTTTTTCATACAGTTTTTAACCAGCGTATAGGCACCGTTCGTGTTGGATTCTCCAACATAATTATTCAGAAACAGGTTGCCAAGATGACAAGAACCATTTCTTTAATCGGACTGGCGTTTCTTGCCCTGTCAATTATTGGATCAATTATGCTGGCCAGTGTAATTATTAAACCACTAAAAAAACTTACAACAGGGGCGGCAATAATAGGTACGGGTGATCTTGACTATAAGATTGATATAACTACCACTGATGAACTGGGTTTGCTTGCCAACGAGTTCAATGACATGACAGACCAGTTGAAAAAAGCCAGGGAGATGGAGATCGAATCCCGTATAATGGAAGAACAGCTTGAACTTGCCCGTGAGATACAGGAAGGGCTGAATCCAATGGACTTTTACAATAAAGAAGGCGTTCAAATAAAAGGATACACACGGGCGGCAAAAGGCGTTGGTGGTGATTATTTTGATTATATTGATATCGACAGCAATAAGGTTGGAGCACTTATCAGTGACGTTTCTGGTAAAGGGGTTCCGGCATCACTTGTCATGGTTATGATTAGAACCGTTTTTACCTCGTATGTCAGCAGGGATGATGTGCAATGCGGCGGGGTAGTGCGGGCCATAAATGATTCTCTGAGTGCCG
>JAGYNX010000563.1 GCA_018399855.1 Spirochaetota bacterium | reverse complement strand
GAGCAATCCTCACTCCTGCCCCGGATATGGGCAGAGGTGGCCGATCCGGTTGACGCGGGGATACTCGATGCTCTTCCCGGTACGGTGGAAGAACTTTCCACCCGTCTTGGCATGGACACCGAACAGCTTGAAACCCGGCTTCATGAACTTTTCATGAGGGGTGCGGTCTTTGAGAAAATAAAGAACGGGGTGACCACATGGCGGATGCCCCGAAATATCATACAGTTTCATGACGCCTCCCTGCTCTGGAAAGAGATTCCCCGTAGCCTGGTTTCCCTGTGGGTAGAGTTCATGGATACCGAGTATCCTGAACTGCTGAAACTGGTGACCACCCATGGAATACCCTCCTTTATGCGGGTTGTTCCCATTAACGTGAACCTGGAAACACAGAGCCAGGTGCTGGTAAGCGAAGATGCCCGCAAGATGGTAGAAGAAGCTGAAACCCTTGCGGTGGTTGACTGCGTGTGCCGCCTTTCCAAGAAAAAATGTGACGCCCCTCTTGAAGTATGCCTGCAGATGAACCGTGGTGCCGAGTACACTATAAAAAGAGGCACCGGTCGCCAGATCACCAAAAACGAGGCCCTTGATATACTGCAGCAGTCTGAAGAGGCGGGACTGGTACACCTGGTGGAGAACAGGTCAGGCATGGGTAACGCCATATGCAATTGCTGCACCTGCTGCTGCGAGATGCTCAGCTTTGCCGGAAACGCCCCCACCGCCGGGGTCCTGGCAAAAAGCCGTTTCGGCGCGGTGGTTGACGAAAACACCTGCACGGGATGTGCAGAGTGCATGAATATCTGCCCCATGTCAGCCATCAGTATGCCCCAGGGATTTGCCATGATTGCACCGGAAACCTGTATCGGCTGCGGCCTGTGCGTCACCGCCTGTCCTTCAGTTTCCATCAGCCTTAACGAAATACGTCCCCCTGATCATATTCCTTCGTAAGATTCACCACAGAGGCACGAAGAGCACAGAGATTGCTAAGAGTTGCGTTCTTGCTCAATGTATCAATTTGTTCTTTTGTTCTTTCAATCCTTATCATTTTTTTGTTAAAAGGATAAGGTTATCTTAATGGCTGGATTAATTTAAATCTAAGCCTGTAAAAACTATTTTAAAATAAACTTTCAACCATTTCTCTCTTAAATATAAAACGCATTGAATATGTATTGAAAAACTCTTCGCGCTCTTCGTGCCTCTGTGGTGAATCCTTCACGGTGAATCCTGAAAATTATAACGAGTCCTGAAAATTATGCTTGCATCGAAAACACTGATTTCATATATTCATCTTTATGAGCGAATCATGTGACATTAAAAAACTGAACACCCAGCGACTCACCGAGTCGGTGAAAGGATCGGGATGAGCTGCTAAAATAGGTCCGGCGGACCTGCAGGCAGTCATGCGGGGGCTTGATGTC
>JAGYNX010000562.1 GCA_018399855.1 Spirochaetota bacterium | reverse complement strand
GAAAAAACGATACTCCATAGATACACTACATCACGATATATACCGTATACGACTGCCGTTACCCGGTAATCCTCCATTCATGAACACCTACCTTGTTACCGGGGAGGTCAACACCCTCATTGATACAGGCACACACTGGTCATGGCGGGTATTGCGAAAAGCATTGAAAGAACTGGGAATGTCATTTGATGATATACACCAGGTTATTATCACACACGGTCACGTAGATCATTTTGGTGCAGCTGCTGATATCGTTTCACATTCCAAAACACCAACAGCCATATTGGCACATCACGACGATGCTGAAAGAATGCGTATAGGCCGATACGCCTCCATGCTGGAGATGAAAAAGCTGGCCATTCTTCTTGGGGTCCCCATGAAACTGTACCTGCCCCTTGCAATTCTGGATCTTACCTTTCGTTCAATGGGCAAAAGGTTGGTGGTCAACGATATCGTCAATAATGATAACGAGACCAGAAAAATTGGCAATTATACAGGAACACTTATACACGTGCCGGGACATTCCCAGGGTTCACTGTGCATTCACCTGAAGGGAATTGGTACTGTCTTTACCGGCGATCATATTGTTCCCCATGTAAAACCCATAATTCTTGCGGGTTTTGAACCCGGCAGCAGTTTTCCCATTCACAAGAGCCAGTATCACTATCATCAGTCCCTTGAAAAGATACGCACTCTCAATCCGCGGGCAGTGTATTCGGGACATGGGAAAGAGATAACTGATCTGAACAGGCTTATCAAGACATATCATAAAGTATACCAGTTGAGAAAGAAAAGAATAGAATTAGTGCTGCTACGAAGGGACTATACAGCCTACGACCTGGCCAGGAAGGTATTTCCCAAACTCAGGGGACTAAACCTTATGCTTGACCTCTATCTCTCGCTGGCAGAAACATGTACACATCTGTTCGAGATGGTAAATGAAGGTGATGTTATACGATACCGCATCGGAAAGCAGTGGCGGTTTACCATAATGGAATAAAATCGCAAATTTTACTTGACATATATATCGATATCGATTTTATATAATTTTATACGTATGCCAGGTGGTTATAATATGAAAAATCTAATCTATGTAGTGACCGCTTTCATTATATTCATTATCATTCTGATACTGCCCGAACCAGAGGCAGTCAATACCGGCAGCAAGATGCTGGCACTTTCTCCAGCAGGTAAGGCCACCATGGCTGTGCTTGCCCTTGCGGTAATATTATGGATTTCAGAAGCAATCCCATTCGCGGTAACCGGCCTCCTTGCCATGTCCCTCATGGTAATTACCGGTGCGGCACCTTTCAAACAGCTAGTGCAGGACGGGTTCGGCAACCCCATAATATTGTTTTTCATCGGTGTACTAATATTTTCCGCGGCCATCAGCGAAACAAACCTGCTGAAACGCATCACCACTGTT
>JAGYNX010000561.1 GCA_018399855.1 Spirochaetota bacterium | reverse complement strand
ATGGAAATTGTTCTTTTCATGGTAACCTCGCCGGTGTGGTTGTCTTTTGTGTTGGTCTCATATTGCGAGTTTGTTCAGTGATTGTCAAGGGGTAATTTTTTCATGGAAACCCCTGTAGGGACGTTGCATGCAACGTCCCTACAGGGACCCAACATTCCCACAGGAATCCCCACAGGGGTCCCAACAGTCCCAACAGGAAAACAAATAATAATTGAATAAAATTCATCATTATAATACAGTAAGCCAAAACAAATCGGAGGAAAACCATGAAAAAGGCTGCCATTATTATTTTGATTATTATCGCCGTGTTATTCCTGTCAGTGTACGGATGGCTGAGAAGCCAGGTGCCTGATTACAACCAGTCAATTAAAGCGCCAGGACTTACCGACGTGGTAACTGTTACAAGGAACGAATATGCCGTACCCACCATAACAGCGAAAAACGATGATGACCTGTATTTCGCCTGGGGGTACGTGAACGCCCAGGACAGGATGTTTCAGCTTGAGGTTACCAGGCGTATAGGGCAGGGCCGCATATCCGAGTTCGGTGGCCCGGATACCCTTGACAAGGATATATTTCTGCGGGCAGTGGGTTTTTACCGCATAGCGCAGAGAGCGGTAACACGGCTTGATCCCGAGACAACCAGGGCTATGCAGCGTTACGTCGACGGAATCAACTATTACCTCGAAACCGAAGGGCCCAATCTTTACATGAAACTGCTGGGCCTTGAAAAAGAGAAATGGACCATGGCCGACCCCATGATGGTGGGGATGATGCTGAACTGGTCACTGGGATACAACATGAAGCACGAATTGCTCTATTACAAGATGGCAAAGAAGATAGGGCTTGAAAGGGCCAGGCAGCTTTTCAATTACGTGCCGGCAGACACCTCAACCATATTCAAGGATGAAACAATGAAGCTGGCCGACGCCATCTCAGTTGATGTGCTGAACCGGCTGGGTGAACTTGCCGGATCCCTCTCGGCCAGCAACAACTGGGCCATATCCCGAAAGAAAACAGCCGACGGCAGCACCATACTTTCCACAGACATGCAGGTGCATTCTTCAAAGCTGCCAAGCGATTTCTACTACGTGCGGGTAATATCAGGTCATCTCGACGCAACGGGGGCCCAGGTGGTAGGACTTCCATTTATCGCCTCGGGATATAACCGCAACGTGGCATGGGGCCTTACAAACCAGGGGGCGGACATGGTGGATCTCTTCATCGAGCAGGTTGACAGGGAGAATGGAACCTACCTGCGAAATGGAACCCTTCATAAGCTTACCGTAAGAGAAGAAACATTCAAGGTGAAGGGACAGAACCCGGTTACAAAGAAGATCTATTACGCGGGCAGACGGCCCCTCATGAATGACGTGTTCACCGACATCAAGGCTGATATAAGCCTTGACTGGACGGGTTTTGACAGT
>JAGYNX010000560.1 GCA_018399855.1 Spirochaetota bacterium | reverse complement strand
GAGGTTTCAATCTCCTTTCATACAGAAATTCGCGGGTATTATTATATTCCTTTTTATGCCACTCTACGCGGGGGTTGTGTTAATCGGCGCTGCCAAGTATATCGAGCAGCAGTTTATGATTGATTATACCACAGCACTTTTCCTCTTCGCCCTTATTATAGCAACGTATGTGATCATGGGGGGGTTAAAGGGTGTGATGTATACTGATGCATTTCAGGGTACGGTTATGTTCATAGGTATGGCAATATTGATTGTGTATACCTATTATACACTTGGTGGTATTACAGAGGCGCATTCTTCTCTTACCGCCATGTCACCCCCTGCTTCTTTCGTTGCCAAGGGGCACACGGGCTGGACGTCAATGCCTGCCCTGGGTTCGGATTTCTGGTGGGTACTGGTATCCACGATAGTAATGGGAGTGGGTATTGGCGTGCTTGCCCAACCACAGCTGGTTGTACGGTTCATGACCGTGAAAAGCAACAGGGAACTGAACCGCGCCGTACTGATCGGTGGGATTTTTATACTCCTGATGACCGGTGTAGCGTTTGTATCCGGTTCACTTTCAAATGTGTTTTTCAGCAAAAATGTGAACAGAATTGAATTCTGCCAGATAACGGGTTCCATCGCGGAAACCTGTCCCGGCTCAAAGATAGTTGAGGTCACGAAAGATAATATCAGAAATCTCAGGAAAAATCATTCCGGTATATCTGTTGGTGATTCAATAGACATACACAAAAATGTACCCCACAAGATCACCACCGATGGTTCGATTGCCATTGTTGCTGCCGGGGGAAAGGTAGCAAACATAATACCACAATATATTAAGCAGTCCATGCCCAAATGGTTCGCGGTTTTATTCATGCTAACCCTGCTTGCAGCGGCGATGTCTACCCTCAGTTCTCAATTTCATGCGATGGGAACCGCCATTGGCCGTGACTTTTATGAACAAGTTGAAAAAGGTAAGGATTACTCTGAAGAACGAAGTGTCTTCATCAGTAAACTTGGCATTGGTCTGACAATTCTTATCAGCGTATTGCTGGCCTACCTGCTTCCGAAAGTATACGTAAAAGGTGAAGCAATAATCGCCAGGGGAACCGCAATATTTTTCGGCCTCTGCGCGGGAAGTTTTCTCCCCGCATATATTGGGGGACTGTATTTTAAAAAAATAACGAGGGCCGCTGCCATAACAGGCATGGTGGGAGGATTTGCCACCAGTGCGTTCTGGCTCTTATTTGTTCATGCTACAGAATCATCGGTAATTGGCTTGAGCCAGTTGATTTTCGGCAAGCCTTTTCTGTTTGGGAAACCATGGATAATTGTTGATCCCATGTTTATCGCCTTACCGGTATCCCTTTTTCTTACTATCGTCGTTTCGTTTTTTACACAGAAACCTTCTGATGATCACATAAAAAAATGTTTTCAGGATATTTA
>JAGYNX010000056.1 GCA_018399855.1 Spirochaetota bacterium | reverse complement strand
CTTGAAACTTGCCCGGGTTAACGAATATCCATGCCTGGTGCAACCTGGAATACAATGCTTTTGACATTGGATAAAAAAATCAATTTTTTCTATTGACAGAACCATGATGTGATGTAATTAAGGTAGTCGGTTTTAAAGATGCCCAGGTGGTGGAATCTGGTAGACACGCATGGTTGAGGGCCATGTGGGAGAAATCCTGTGCGGGTTCAATTCCCGCCCTGGGCAATAGCACCATATCCCGCGTATGCGGGTTTTTTTATGATCATAAAATAAAAAACCACCCGCTACTAATTATGTCTCTAATGCAAGCCGATAATAAATATACGAGGTGGCGATGGATTAATGTTGAAATCGACTTTAACTTTTTTGACGCATGTTCATCCTGGTAGAGTGTGACAATATACATCGGCATTCGGCAATACTACGTGATGGAGGATAACATGTTACAGTATACTATGAAAACAAATGAAGAGCTCATAGCAAAGCATTGTCCCAGGTGCAACTCCCTGGTAATGGCATCGGTTGTGAGAACATTGAACGGGGAACGTTACAAGTATTCTGATCTACACTGTTCTTCCTGCCAGTGGAAAAGTCCACTTTCACAGATAAAAAATTCTTGAAAAATATTGTCATAGATTTAATGAGTTACTATACATGCTTTAAAAGACTCTGATAAAGGGTCTTTTTTATATATCCTATTTCTTCCCAGGGATCCGGCAAAAATAATTTATTATTCTTGCACATGTGTACAGTACCCCGGTTATTACCGTGTAGTCGCGTATAAAAGAAAAAATAACGGTTTAATGACACGGGGTTATATATATTATAGATATACAAAAAGAAGAGGTGATCCGAATGGCCTTAGAACAAACGCTGGTATTAGTGAAACCTGACGGGCTGAAGAAGTCCCTGACGGGAAATATTCTTTCCAGGTTGTCAGAAGCAAAGCTGGTTATCATTGGTGCGAGGGTAGTAAACGTATCAAGAGAACTGGCCGAAACGCATTACGAACATCTTCAGGGCAGGCCGTTTTTTGAAGAACTAATCCAATACATTATGGGGGATCTTCACAGTACCCATCGTGTAGCCGCTTTCGTATACCAGGGAGAGGATGCAATTCAAAAGATCAGGGACATCGTGGGTGATACCAATCCTGAAAATGCCAATCCCGTTAGTATAAGGGGAGCCTATGGCAGAATAACCACATCAGGTGTTTTCGAAAACGTGGTGCACGCGTCATCAAGCTCTGAAGATGCTGAAAAAGAAATCAAACTGTGGTTCGGTCCTGATGAGATCGTTGAGGATATATATCCAAGCAGGGAAGTAATGCGCAGCGAGGTTCGGATGCGTGAATGGGTATAGGTGTTAATGTCCCGGAGAAATAAGAAGAGGTGATAATATGAATATAATACTGCTTGGCCCACCAGGTGCGGGTAAAGGTACAGTGTCGGAATTGCTGGTTAAAGAATATGGGATTCCCCAGATTTCAACAGGGGATATCCTGCGCGGGGCGGTTAAACAGGGTTCCGAGGTGGGTAAAGAGGCTGAGGCGTATATGAGTGCCGGCAAACTGGTGCCTGACAAGGTTATCATGAAAATAATGGAAAAACGTTTGCAGGATGAAGATTGTGAGAAAGGTTTCATACTGGATGGTTTTCCCCGTACCATACCACAAGCCGAACAGCTTGATGACCTCCTTGACAGGTTAGGGCTTACCCTTGATGCCGTTGTAAACCTGGAAGTACCCGAGGATATTATCGTCAGGAGACTTACAAGCCGACGTACCTGCTCGAATTCAGATTGTCAGGCAATTTACAACATGATCTCGAAGCCCCCAAAGAAAGAGGGAGTGTGTGACAAATGCGGCAGTACGCTTATACAGCGTGATGATGAGACAGAAGAAGCTATCAATGAGCGGTTACGAACATATCACGAACAAACTGAACCGTTGATACAGTTCTATTCATCACGGGACTGTTTCATGTCCGTACCATCACTGGACGCGAAAATTGTGCTGAAAGAAATATCTGGCAGAGTGGCTGAATAAAAAAACACTTTACAAATAGCAGTAGAACGAGAATATCAATATCACGTCAGCAGGAGAGATGCCTGAGCGGTCGAAAGGGGCGGTCTCGAAAACCGTTGAGGGTTCTGCCCTCCGAGGGTTCGAATCCCTCTCTCTCCGATTAAGGCCCTGTTGACTTAAGAAATACCCTGTAAAACGGGCCAGAAAGTAAATGGAGAGGTGTCTGAGAGGCCGAAAGAGCACGGTTGGAAACCGTGTGTAGCGAAAGCTACCGGGGGTTCGAATCCCCCCCTCTCCGCATTAATAATTATGATGCAATAATTGCGCGATCCCGTTAAATGATATGACATACCAGATAATAGCCAGGAAATGGCGTCCCAGGACATTTGATGAAGTGGTCTACCAGGACCATATATCAACAACCCTGCAGAACAGTATTCGGCAGGACAGGATCTCGCATGCATACCTGTTCTCCGGACCCAGGGGAGTGGGAAAAACAACAATGGCCAGGATACTGGCACGGGCATTGAACTGTAAGGAAGGTCCAACACCAACACCATGTGGAGTATGTGAAAATTGTACTGAAATACGTGATGGCGTGGCCTTTGACGTGGTAGAAATTGACGGTGCGTCGAATACCGGTGTGGATAATATACGGGAGCTTCGTGAGAATGTGAATTCTGCCCCCTTAAAGGCCCGTTACAAGGTGTACATTATAGATGAAGTACATATGCTGTCCAAATCAGCATTTAACGCCTTGTTGAAAACCCTTGAAGAACCACCGTCACATGTTGTATTCATTTTTGCCACCACCGAGATTCACCAGATCCCCGATACAATTCTATCAAGATGTCAGAAATATTTTTTTAAAAAGATTTCAGTCGGGGCAATCGTAGATCACCTGAAATTAATTATATCAAGTGAAAATTATTCCATAGATACTTCGGCACTATACCCCATTGCCAGGTCATCGGGTGGATCCATGAGAGATGCACAGTCAATACTTGACCAGGTGCTGTCTTTTTCAGATGGTTCAATAAAGGAAGAAGATATTCTTTCCCTTCTTGGACTGGTTCCCCTTGAAAGTTATTGTTCCATGCTCCAGTGTATACATGAAGGTGATGCCCTTGCGGTTCTTGGTGAGATTGAACGGGTGTTTACTGTCGGCATGGATATTCCCCATTATATTTCCGGGTTTTCCGAGATTGCCAGGGCCCTTCGGTTGATCCATCATGGGGTGGATGTTAATTCTCTCATGGGGTATTCGCAGGAAGAGTACTCCATGCTGCAAAAGACCCTGGCCCTTTACCAGGATGAAGAATTGAGTATAATTTTTAAAATGCTAACCGAGCTGCAACACGAACTCCGGTACGCGGTAAACGAACAGGTTCTGGTAGAGATGTTTCTTCTGGATATTATCGCCGCCATAAAGAATCCCACCCTTGCTGAAATTATTCAGAAAATCGAAGACTTCAGTGGCAGTGAAACAAACTCAGTTGCCCTGCACAGGGATGATAAAAAAAAAAGAACTCCGGTAAATGAACAACCCGTAAGTGAAAAGAAAAATCAGGATGACGTAGACAAAGCGGATGCGGATCCTGCCTTCGTGATGGGTCAGTGGGACGAACTGCTGGGTACAATTAAAGAAGAAAAATCATACCTTTTTTTCAAACTTGCAAATGCACGGGTTTTGTTTAATAACGGTACCCTCAGTATACAGTTTAGCGGCAAGGGTGATAATGATTATTATCGCAGAATGCTTGACAACAGTGATATCAATTTCATAAAGGATGAACTTGGAAAGAGGATACGGCGAAATATTGCTATAAAGGTGCAGGCAGAGGATAGGACAGAAGATGCTGCAGGGCCAGTGATGGAGGATGCTCCCCCGCCTGAAGCTATAATGCTTCGTGATACCGAGGTACTTGAGAAACCCACCAACCCGATGGTTGATAAAATAGTTACTATTTTTGAAGGTGAAATTGTTGATAAAGGAGAAAATGAATAATGCTTAAAGGAATGGGCGATCTTGGTAACATAATGAAGTTGCAGCGGGAATTTAAAAGCATGCAGAAAAAATTAAAAAAAATGGAATCTTCTGCGGAAAGCGCGGACGGTTACGTGAAAGTTGTAGTGAACGGCGAATACAAGATAGTAGATATTACAATTGATCCTGCTGCTCTCGAAGACAGGGACGCGAAGAAGCTTGAAAAAAGTATTCTTGCTACAATAAATGATGCCATGGAAAAGAGTAAAGAATACGCGGCTGATGAGATGTCAAAGCTGACCGGTGGGATGAATATCCCGGGCCTGACTGACATGCTTAAATAAGGATATAAATGGAATCGTCTTCAAAGTATCTTGATTCCCTGATTCGGGAATTTTCAAGGCTACCGGGTATCGGCAGCAAAAGTGCAACCCGGCTGGCTTTTCATATACTTAAAATGCCGGCTGACCAGGTTGACAGGCTTTCTGAAGCTATCGTTGAATTAAAGCGAAATATACGGTCATGTTCCCTGTGTGGGGGGATTTCCGATGAAGCGCTGTGCAGGGTGTGTAACAGCCCCGACAGGGATAAAGAGATTCTCTGCGTGGTTGAAGAGCCGGAAGACATGATCAGTATTGAACGTACGGGGGCTTTTCGCGGCTTGTATCATGTACTGGGAGGCGTGATAGCCCCGCTGGAT
This sequence comes from Spirochaetota bacterium, assembly GCA_018399855.1. Lineage (GTDB taxonomy): Bacteria > Spirochaetota > UBA4802 > UBA4802 > UB4802 > M55B154. The sequence goes on along the minus strand of JAGYNX010000056.1, from coordinate 5,115 downwards.
GGTATCGGCCCGGAGGACTTGAGAATCAACGAACTGGTTCAACGATGCAATGATCAATCAGTAAAAGAGGTTATTCTTGCCACAAATCCCACCGTTGAAGGGGATGCTACCAGCCTGTACGTGGCGCGTATCTTGAAACCCATGAATATCAGGGTTATGCGAATCGCACACGGGTTACCGGTGGGATCAGACCTGGAATTTGCTGATGGGCCCACCCTGGCAAAATCCCTTTCGGGCAGGGTGGAGATGTGATGCAGTTGGCTATTTTTTCTTCCCTTCAAGGGAAAGCACTACCGGGATACCTTTCCAGTTAAGCTTTTCCTGCAAAGTCTTTTCAATGAATCTCTTTATGTCCCTTTTGAATAAATCGGGGTTATTTACAAATAGTTTAATATGCGGAGGAACTGTGTCCACCTGGGTGGCATAGTATATTTTAAGAGTATCACCAAGAAGGGGCATGGCGTGTGATCGCTGTATCTGTTCAAGCATCTTGTTGAGCTTCGCTGTTTCGATTCTTTTTTTTGCACGTTCGTGTAGATCACATGCGGTTTCAAGAAGCTTGTGTATTCGCGTCTTGTTAGAGGCAGAGATAGATATAATAGGAAAATCCGCTGCCCTGTAATATTTAAAGATTAAGCGGTCTTTGAACTTGTCGAATGTTTTATCGTCCTTTTCAACAACGTCCCACTTGTTTATGGCGATGATGGTGGGCCTGTGTGCCTTGATTATCTCGTCTGAAATTTTCTTATCTGTTTCAGTAATGCCCATGGTGGCATCCAAAAGGTGTACAGCTACGTCGCATCTCTTTATTGAATCAATAGTCCTTGTCAGTGAGTAGTATTCAACACTGTCCTGTATCTTTCGCTTTCTTCTCATTCCAGCAGTGTCAATTATCCGTATATTTTGCCCTTTAAATTTGAATATTTCATCAACCGAATCACGGGTAGTGCCGGGAATGTCTGAGACAACGGAGCGGTCATATCCGATGAAGGCATTAAGAAGGGTTGATTTTCCCGAGTTTGGTCTGCCAACGATGGCAATGTCATGATCTGACAGAATTTCTTCGGGATTTTTCTGTGGGAGAAAAGAGATAATCTTGTCCATCAAAAGGGGCAGGTTTTTCTTTCTAAGCGCTGAAATCGGAATAAATTCAGAAATACCAAGCTCGTAAAAATTAACGAGATTGTCCATATCCTCCGGGTGGTCCATCTTGTTGACTGCGATCACGGCGGGTACATTCAATTTTCGTACAAGTTGTACAAGGTCAGCATCGAATGATCGGGGTGCCGGGGTTTCAAGCAAAAGCACAATTAAATCAGATTGTTGAAGATGGCGTCTTGCGTTTTCCAGGATGTTCTCGGACAGCTCAGATTCCTTCGCAAGATCAAGCCCTGGCGTGTCCTTGATTTCAAAGGAATAGTCCTTGTAGGACACCCTGAATGACAATATGTCCCTGGTTAAGCCGGGATGCTCATCCACGATTGCCCGCTTTTCGTTAATTATCGCGTTAAAGAGCGTGGACTTCCCCACGTTCTGTCTTCCCACGATACTGACTGATGGAATTCCCCTGGTCATACATTATTCCTGTAACGCGTGTTATTGTACTACGGTATATAAAAGCAAAATATCATATGTGGTCAGTGAATGATTACAACGTGATTTTGCGCAAGTAAAAAATATTCATTGTAATGTGGGGGATAGTTTTTCATGTTACTGCGAATATACACATGAAAATTTGAAAAAGTATTGCATTATACGTTTTTTTCTGAATTATTATTCATGTATAATCGATATTGATAATAGTATATTGTATATATTACTGTATAAAAAAGTGAGTTCGTTAAGGAAAATTGTTTTGGCAGAATTCAAGCAGAGAAAAGAAAGAAACTATGAGGATATCAGGACACTTGATGACATTCTCAATCTTCTGAAAGACGAGCAATTTAAGAACAGGCTCAGTCTTAAATATACCCTTGATAAAACCGGGGTAGAGGTTAACGAGATCCTTGATGACAAATCGGTTATGCTGGTTACTGATGTAGGGTACGAGCCGGTAAATGACAGGATAATCATTTACGGACTTCTGGACAGGTACGTTGAAATTGATCTCGATGTTGAAGAGGTTCTGGGGCCTGGCTATTTCAAGTGCAGGGTGGTTTCGGCACGTAAGGCGAAGAAGGGCCGTAGAGACCTGCGATTTAAGGTTAGCCCGGATAAGGTTGTGGCAACAAATTTTAAGCTTTCAAAACATACTATTGAACTTTCAAACTTCCGGATCCCCACCAGCATCAAGGTTATACTTGATCAGTTTGAATCACAGGTATCCAGGAAAGCAGACCTGGTTAAAGTAGATATTCTCGAGACGAAAGACCCTGTGTTCAGCGCCATAAGAAAGACGGGAAACACGTTGTATATAGAAGATTCTGGCAATCCTGAATCATTGATGCCGATGAATGAAGAATTTCTGGATATTAAAGAAGTACTGGGTGAAGAAACAGAACGATATAGAAAGCGTATGGTGGAGCGTGGATATAAATCCATAATCATTTCACCTGTGTTATATATCACCGAAGATGAACGTTCAATACCCTTCGCCTTCATACAGATGGTTTCAAAAAGTGATATACTCACCCTGGACAAGGTGCTTGAAGTCAAAGATCTTTCTTTCAAACTTGTTGACATGATCAGGGATGCCAACACCATGCTTGTATCCACTCATCAGCAGATAATCGATATAAGCAAGGGGGGGGTAAAGATAAGGATCACCGATGCGAACCTGAAAAAGTACCTGGTCAAAACAAAAGGATTCGTGTTTGATATCGTTTTTAAGCTGCAGGCTCCAATTACCATATACGGTGAAATTAAATTCACTTATTATGATGATGAAGGAAATCTTTTTGCCGGTGTAGATTTCGCGGGTAATTCTTCACGAAAAGATGAGATGAAACGTTTCTATTCTGTCATCCAGCCCATGGAAGTTGAATATAAAAGCAAGCTGCTCAGAGAAATGAAGCAGAGAAGGCGGCAGGGCTGATTCTTATCATGTTTCTTTTTTCTTCTTTTTTAACTCTTTAACAATTTCAGCATCGGATTTCCTTGCGTATGCTGGAAGTACCCCTGAATAATCATATTTATTCGGATGCGTTGCGTACAGGTTTTCCAGCAATCTAATCGCCGCCGCGCCGGATGGAACGAAATCAGGCAGATGTACCAAATCCGGCCTGGCCAGCAATCCTCTCTCCATAAATTTCTCAATGCCATTGCCAATAGTATACAATGGGCAATCTGTTGGAACAGCGTTCAGCAATTCTTCTACGTGGTAATCCCCCGGTTTTATCACCTCTTCAGGTACGGCTGTGGTCCTGGCTGTGCGGTAGGCGGCACCGAAAACTCTTTCTTTTTTCGCGTCAAAGGCAGCAATAATGACGGCTTCAGCGGGCACCTTCGCTGATATCGCGTACAGCAGGGGTGAATGAATACCCACCAGGGGGATGGATAAAACCTGGGCAAGCATCCTGGCGGTTGTAACTGCAATTCGAATTCCGGTGAACGAACCCGGCCCAATGCCCACTCCCAGCAGTTCTAATGATTGAGTCTGAATGCCAAGTTTCTGCAATGCGTTCTGAATAGAATCAAATAGTGTTATTGAATGGGACACACCGGCATTACGCCCCATGTCAGCTACCTTGCCATTCATGCCTGCAGCTACCAGCTCGTATGATGTGGCTGTATCAATTATCAGGGTATTCAATTGTAATCTCTCTTCTGTCGGGATCCAGGTATGTAATGTATATTTGTATTGACTGCGCAGGTAACCGGTTGCCTGCTCTTTCGGCCCATTCAATCACCGATACGCCTTCATTCTCCCAGTATTCTTCGAAAAAAAGCTGATCAAATTCAATGTCATCCTCAATGCGATACAGGTCAAAATGGTAAAGGGGAATCTTTGCATCGTATTCTTCAAGAAGAGTAAAAGTAGGACTGGTAATGTCTTCCTTGATACCCATTCCCCTGGCGATACCTTTTGCTATTATTGTTTTGCCGGTACCAAGATCACCATACAGGGCAAATACGTCACCGGATTGCGCATTGGCTCCAAGTGTTTCAGCAAATGCGAAAGTCTCATCAGGCGAGTATGTGGTGAATGTGCGTGAGTGTTTCATTGTATACCGCATTATTATGCAAGTTGGCGCGATTCAAGGCGATTCATAAATTTTTGCATGTGTTGGGGTATGTCAATAGAAAATTCCATTTTTTCTGCAGTTGACGGATGGGTGAATGCCAGTTTCAGAGCACCCAGGCACAGGTAATCTACCCTGTGTTTTGACGACTTTTTCGAGTAAATTGGATCACCAACTATGGGCAGTCCCAGTGAGGCACAGTGCACACGAATCTGGTGGGTTCGACCTGTGTGAATAATAAGTTTCAGCCTTGAAAAAACGCCGGATGGTGTATGCCATATCTTGAGAAGATCATATTCTGTGAGCGCTTCTTTCCCTGATTGCAGCGTGGTCATTTTATGGCCGTACCTGGGGTGACGGCCGATGGGGCTGTCGATGATTCCGTGCTGGTGGTGGGGTTTCCCGCTGATAATGGCAGTGTATTCCTTGTATACCTCCCTGTCGGCGAAGGCGCGGGTTAAATTCTGGTGGGCATTGTCATTTTTTGCCACAACCATAAGTCCCTCGGTGTCTTTGTCAAGCCGGTGTACTATACCCGGCCGGGCTACCCCACCGATAGAAGACAGGTCTTTCAGATGGTATAAAAGGGCATTAACAAGTGTGTGATCCCAGTTCCCGTTTCCCGGATGTACAACCATACCGGCTGGCTTATGGATAACGGCGATGTGGCTGTCCTGGTATATAATATCCAGTGGTATATTCTCGGGCTGCAGATCCAGTTCTTCTGGCTCAGGGATATTGATGATGACCTGGTCGTCTGTTTTAACCCTGTAGTTCTGCTTGACTTGATGTCCGTTGACTGTAATATTTCCATTCCTGATAAGTTTCTGTATGTAGCTCCTTGACATGGAAAGTTCAAGGGCCTCGGCGAGAAAAATATCGATTCTCTCGTTACTGTTGTTTTCGGGGACGTATACCGTTGTTGTTTCGTTCA
>JAGYNX010000559.1 GCA_018399855.1 Spirochaetota bacterium | reverse complement strand
AGGTGAGATCCTGGGAAAGCCCGGCCAGGGTTTGCAGATCATGTTCCTGATTATGAATGAAGAAAGGCTTAACGTCGGTATTCAAAGTGTTGGTCTTGCGTCGGCATCCTACCTGAATGCCCTGCAATACGCGAAAGAAAGGCTGCAGGGGGTAGACCTGCGTAAAAAAGGATCTTCTAACGAGCAGGTTGCCATCATAAACCATCCTGACATACGACGGAATCTCATGGACATGAAATCACGGCTTGAAGGCATACGGGCATTGAATTACTATACCGGCTATTTGCTCGACCTTGAAAAGGCGGAAAATGACGAAGAGACGAAGAAAGATTGTTTCAACATGGTAGAGTTTTTCACCCCTCTCTGCAAAGCATATTCTTCGGAAGTTGCTTCAGGTATATGCAGCAATGCTATCAACGTGTTCGGGGGATACGGGTATTGCCAGGATTACCCTGTTGAACAATATTTCAGGGATCAGAAAATAACCGCCCTCTATGAGGGCACCAACGCAATCCATGCCAATGACCTGCTTACGCGAAAAATGAAGCTGGGAAAAGGAAAAGTGCTCAGGGACGTGTTGCAGGAAATTGACAGTTCCGTGAAATCAGCCTCTGAAATAGATGAGCTTACACCACTTGCTGAACTGGTAGACAGGGGGGCGAAGCAATTCGAAACAACCGCGGCATTTCTTGTGAAACAGCTTTCAGGGGAGAATGCCATGGATGCCTTTCAGAACGCGTTACCCATGCTCATGTTAACCGGCGACGTGATTTGCGGGTGGATGCACCTCTGGCAGTGCACCGTGGCTTACCGGAAACTTGAAAAGATATTTCAAACCAGGCAGGCGGTAAGTAAGGATGAGAAGGACAAGGTTATTGGTGATGACCTTGACGCTTCTTATTACCAGGGGAAAATCCTTTCGTCCACCTATTATATACAGGAAGTGATGAATACCATTGAGTCACGGGCTAAAATAATTATGGAAAGCCATAATGCCCCCCTGCAGGTGCATGAAAATTCATTCTGAGGTTGCTATGAAAAAAATTATTATCTTTACCCTGATAATGGGTTTTGCCTGTACTATCCTCGCGGATGATTCAGCTTTTAAAAATGAAATATTGGATCAGCATAACCAGTATAGAGAGAAGCATGGAGTTGCGAAACTTGAATGGAATGACTCCATTGCCGGCTACGCGCAGCAATGGGCCGACACCCTGGCCAGGGAGAACAGGATGCGTCACCGAAGCCAGCGAAAATATGGTGAAAATATTTACTGGCGATCTGGTGGTTCCGTTACCGGTAAGATGCCGGTTGCTTCATGGTACAGCGAGATTAAAGACTATAATTTCAAAAGGCAGGGCTTCAGCAGCAGAACCGGCCACTTCACACAGGTTGTCTGGAAAAATACTACTGAAATAGGATGCGGCAAGTCA
>JAGYNX010000558.1 GCA_018399855.1 Spirochaetota bacterium | reverse complement strand
ACCTGTCATATAGATAAAAGCTTCAGGAAAATCATCTTCACTCCCATCCTTCAGATAATGATTAAAGAACTTTACTTCCAGCTCATGAAAGCTTTCATTGGGACTGCTTTCCCAGTATATATTACCAAGATTCCCAGCTCCCTCGGCGGCCCACTGTCCATGTGCCCAGGGTCCCATAACCAGGTGGTTGGGTATATCTTCATTATTTTGTTCTTCTATTGCTTTGTAGGTATGCAGGGTCCCCCAGAGGTCTTCTGCATCAAACCATCCTCCTACGGTCATAATTGCAGGCTTTACATTTGTCAGATGGGGAAGGGGCACCGTGGCTTTCCACCAGTCGTCGTAATTGGGATGCTCAAAAAGCTCATGCCAGTACTTAACCGAATCGGGAAAAATTTCCTTTGTGTTTTTTATCGGACCCATATCCATGAAAAAGTTGTAGTTGTCCTCACTGGCCCATGAAAAATTAAGTGGGTAATTCCTTCTTGACTCTCCCGGGTGTGGATCACCGAAGCTGGTGTAGAAGCTGAACCCGTCAATAAGAAAGAAGGCCCCGTTATGATGCCAGTCGTCTCCGAGGAACCAGTTGGTAACAGGCGCCTGTGGAGAAACAGCCTTAATGGCAGGATGACCGGCAAGGATGGCCATTGTTGCATAGAAACCGGGGTATGAGATACCTGTCACTCCTACCTTCCCGTTATTGTTCTCTACATTATTTATAAGCCATTCCACCGTGTCATAGGTGTCGGACGCTTCATCAACCTCATCATTCTTCTTGTCCGGTATAAAGGGCCTTACATTAACATACTCACCTTCACTCATATACCTTCCCCTCACATCCTGGAACACAAGGATATAGTTTTCTTTTAAAAACCTGTGGTATATGGAAACGAAATGATTAAAGGCTTCTTTGCCGCCACCTTCTGCATTATAAGGTGTCCTGAAAAGGAGAACAGGGGACTCCCCGGTAGGATTTTTGGGCGAGTAAACCGATGTAAACAGTTTAATACCATCCCTCATCTCTATGTATAACTCTTCTTTATTGTATATTTTTCTTATGGCACCGGGACTGCTCTCAGGAAGCTCAACGGGTTCCCGCCCGAAACGTGTCATCACGTTTATATCGCCCTGCCTGAAGTAACCAATGATCTGTGAATAATCACGATCTGTTATCCCTTCAAAAGAAAATCCTGCGGGATCAAAAGTGAAGCTGAATTGCTGGTCTTCCAGGTTTACACTGCTTAAGGGAATGCCTGAGGCACCCTGTTCCGGCACATCAAAAGTGCCTGTCAGCCCTGATTCGTTTTCCTCTATATGAATATACAGCTGCATGTCCAGTCCCTGCACCTTCATCAGTGAGTACCAGTCGCCGGTAATTGACTGGGCAGACAGAAATGATCCACTGAAAAAAAGTAAGAATATATGAAGGATTAA
>JAGYNX010000557.1 GCA_018399855.1 Spirochaetota bacterium | reverse complement strand
TTCCCCTGTCATGGATCACCTGGGACAAGTCTTCTGACAACAGGGTTACCTGGCTGCTGAATTACCTGCACTACAAGCAGGAAGAGACCGAATACCTGGTATTCTTTCCTTTCTACGGGATGCAGAGAGAAGGCAGCTCCTTCAGAAAGGGCTACCTCCTTAACGCCTACTGGGACGAGTACGACGCTGACGCAAATCTTCGTGAACGCACCGTGCTCTGGCCCCTGGTTAACTGGTATCGTTCTCCAAAAAAATCGGGGTGGAGGGTATTCCCCCTCATCTGGCACAAGAAATGGAAAGATGACAGCGGCAGCCACATGCAAACCATAAGCCCCCTCTACTACGGCAAAAGGGACACAGCCGCGAACACCGGCATGAAGGCTTTTTCAATAAGCCCGCTCCACGTGAACTACCGTTACAGCCGGCAGGGGGACGGGGGCCGTATCAGCATGTATCCGCTGGTTCCGCTGTATTACAGTTCCAGGCATGGAAGCGAAACGGGCACCAGCACAAGTGTGGACACGGCAAAGGCCATCGTCCCCCTCTATTATAAAAGTACATACCAGTTCACCGGGGATGACGGCTCGGCAATCACGTCCTCCACCATGGTTGGGCTGCCTCTTTTCTACTATCATTATAATGACACTACCAGCCAGGTATCGGGTAACGACACTGTTAGTACACCCGCCCACCAGCGGCAGCGTACCTTCTTTCTGCTGGGAGTGTATGATCACGTGTCACCGGGATATCATCATTTTAATATACTTGGGGGATTTTACTCCAGAACCTCCAGCATTCAGCAAAATACTGAAACCTGGAACGGGCTGTACTGGCTTGCCTCTCACCGGACAAGTGAAAAGAATATCCAGCATTTCACCCGTGACAGCATGGGCAGGCAGATTGTTCCCGTGTCCATGGACACCCGGCAGGCAACCACGTGGCTTTTTCCATTTATCTATACCACAACGACGCAAAGCCTGAAGGATCAGCCGCGTTTCAGGGAGAGCCACACCATCACTCCCCTGTGGTACCGGTCGTCCCGCAAATACGGCGAGTGGAACGAGAACCAGCGGCACACCACTTTCTGGGCACCGGTTGTGCCACTCTGCTACTACCACGGTGAACCCGGCAGCAGCCACCTGAATCTCCTCTGGCTCTTCGACTGGAAAAGTGAAAGCTATGGCGGGTACAGCCGCACGAGGTTCTGGGCTTTTCCCCTGTACCGGTATGAACGTGACGGCACCGAGCAGAGCACCTTCGTATTTCCGTTGTTCTATTACAAGAAGAACCAGAACTTCAGCGGATTTCTGGCCATGCTGTTCTGGAGCAGTTACCAGCAGGATACCCGTGACCGGCAGCTGCACCTGTTCCCTCTTTTCATGTACCGCCACATACCCGGGCAAACTGATCTTTTCGCCGCGGGGCTGTACCTGCA
>JAGYNX010000556.1 GCA_018399855.1 Spirochaetota bacterium | reverse complement strand
CTACCATCCAAGCTGTACCTGTAAAATGGGCTATGACGAGATGTCCGTTGTGGATGCCGATCTCAGGGTGCATGGCGTTGAAAATCTCAGGGTTGTTGACGCGTCGGTGATGCCGTCTATCACCAATGGGAATATATACGCCCCCGTCATGATGATCGCCGAAAAGGCAGCGGACATCATCCTTGGCAACGAGCCGGCATTGCCGGAGAAGATACCGTTCTATACTCACAAGAAGAAAAAAGCGGCGGTATAGGAGCTGTGTATGCTACATAAAAAAATGTATATAAACGGAAAATGGGTAGATGCCCTGTCAGGTGACATACGCCAGGTCATCAACCCCTATGATGAAAGTATAATAGCAGAAGTCCCGGAGGGGGACAGAAAAGACTGCCAGGCTGCCATCGCGGCGGCACGTGAAGCATTCGATCACGGCGGCTGGCCGCACACACCGGCAGCCGAGCGTGGAAAGCTTGTATACCGCCTGGGTGACCTGATCGAAGAGAACCGCCGGGAACTGGCCGAACTTGAAACCCTTGACACCGGAAAAACAGTAACCGAAAGCCTGTGGGACATGGACGACATCGCCGGTATTTTCAGGTACTTCGGCGGCCTTGCGGATAAGGACGGGGGTGAGATGATCGAATCTCCCGTGCCGAACTCTACCAGCATGGTAATACGCGAACCGGTTGGTGTATGCGGACAGATATCCCCGTGGAACTATCCCCTGCTGCAGGCATCGTGGAAGATGGCACCGGCACTTGCTGCCGGATGCACCATCGTTATGAAACCAAGTGAAATTACCCCCCTTACAACCATACGGGTAACCGAGCTTGCCATCGAAGCGGGATTTCCGCCCGGTGTGGTGAACACCGTGCTGGGCCCCGGTCACACGGTGGGTGCGGAACTTTCAGAAAGTCACCACGTTGACCTCATATCCTTTACCGGGGGAATCGTTACCGGCAAAAAGATTATCAGGGCGGCAAGTGAGAATGTAAAGAAGATCGCCCTTGAGCTTGGGGGAAAGAATCCCAACATCATATTTGCCGATGCCGATTTCGACACTGCCGTGGATTACGTGCTTAACGGCGTGTTCTTCCATGCCGGCCAGATATGTTCTGCCGGGGCCAGGGTTATGGTGGAATCCTCCATTCATGATCGCCTGGTTGACGCACTGGCAGAACGAATGAAGAAGATCACCATTGGTAACGGTTTTGATGAAAACATACAGATGGGCCCCCTGATTTCCGCGGATCACAGAAACAAGGTGGAAGGCTACGTGGCCGTGGGACAACAAGAGGGCGCAAAACTTGTGCTTGGGGGGGCACGGCCCGAAGATCATGAATTACAGAAAGGATTCTTCTACCTGCCCACCCTTTTTACAGAATGCACCAATGAAATGAAAATAGTACAGGAAGAGGTGTTTGGTCCTGTTATAACCATTG
>JAGYNX010000555.1 GCA_018399855.1 Spirochaetota bacterium | reverse complement strand
ATTTTCTCACCTGAAGTAGCCTGTGTTCTATCTTCTTTGGAATAATAATATGAATCAATGATAAAGTATATAACAATAATTATTGCTACTGCGAATCCCATAAACTGTACCATGTATTTTAAAGTCCAGAAAAAGGGTACACTGTGCAGAAATCCCAGGAATAATGGGGGATCACCAAGAGGTGTAAGGGAACCACCAATGTTTGCCACGAGAAAAATAAAAAATACTATAGTATGTACCTTGTGTTTACGCCATGAATTTGATCGAATTATGGGCCGTATCATCAGCATGGCGGCACCGGTTGTACCTATCCATGATGCCAGAAAGGTACCAATGAGAATTAAGAGGGTATTGATTGCCGGGTTGCCTTTCATGGTACCCCGAATAAAAATTCCACCCGAAATTGTAAACAATGCCCACAATAGAATTATAAAGGGTATATAGTCGATTATATAGATGTGAAGAATTTCATATATCGCGATTCCCTTGTATACAAAAAGAAAAGGGACAGCAAATATCAACGCCCACATGGCTGAGATCTTCGGAAAATGCTGGTGCCAGAAGTGCGGGGCAACCAGTGGGAAGAGGGCGATTGACAGTAAAATACCCGCAAAGGGGAGAACGGTCCAAAGAGGCAACTCCTTGCCCAGGTTGTGGGCTGCCCCATGTCCATCCGCTTCCGCGTGTTCTTCGCCGTGTTGCTGGCTGTGATCAAGTTGTGTAATTGTTTCATCGCTTGCGAAAGCCTGGCTGGTAGTCATCACAACCGGTAGAAACGCAAATATACTGATAAAACAAAGCATGGTAACAGCAAGTTTTTTCATGGATTTAACTCCTTAATTTGTATGTATGCCGAAGTGAATCTAAGTTTTTATATGAATGTACGTCCCCATTTTTACGTACAAGAATACCTGATATGTCAGGATGCCCATATGTCAAATAAAAATCCATTTAAAGTATTTAAAAAATAAGTCCTGATGCATTGATTGTTACGTTGTATCGCAGGTCATTTTTTTATAAAAAAAAGCATAAAAATTGAAAACAGCAGCATGTTGATACATATATTATTATAAATACTTATAATGGTTTATAATCGGTATTATTAAAAAAATACGATGGTAAAGATTAACCCTTTGGTGCCCGAATAGACGAACAGGGACTGGTGTCTCTTCGTAACATGTTCTTTGAAAACTTGAGGTTGTGTTGTGGTTATTTACATTTAACTGCTCCAGGTCGGGGTTCCAGTTTTGTATGAGCCCATTTACAAGCCTGGAACAGGTACTACGGTAACGGCTGCGTATATTCCTAAAGCTGTTACCCAGGGTATCGTTTGGCCGGTTCGTTACTGCCCTTGAGAACCGGTGGCAAGGAAGCCTGAAAAAAACGTAACAAAGGAGTGTAAAATGATAATTAATCACAACATGAGTGCTGTTAATGCCCACAGGACACTGA
>JAGYNX010000554.1 GCA_018399855.1 Spirochaetota bacterium | reverse complement strand
GACGAGATCGAAGGCATAGAAGAACTGCTGGTAGAGGACATGGAACAGGTAACACTTCAGAGGCTTCATGTTATGAAAAGAAATCTCATCTATCTCAGAAAATCATTATGGCCGCTGCGTGAGGTTGTGTCTCACCTGGAGCGAACAGAATCAAGGCGTATAACGGAAGACACAAGAATGTTCATGCGGGACGTCAATGATCACGCCTTGAGGATTATTGATACCCTTGAAACTTACAGGGAGATGGTGTCCGGACTTTTCGATATTTACATGACCATGGCAAGCAACAGGATGAACGAGGTGATGAAGGTGCTTACCATAATCGCCACCATATTTATTCCATTAACCTTCATCGTTGGGGTGTACGGTATGAATTTCAGGTACATGCCCGAACTTGAATGGAGATGGGGATACCCGGCTGTCATGATTTTCATGGCTGTTCTTGGCATTGGGATGCTCTTCTACTTTAAGAAGAAGAAATGGCTGTAGTCGAATTAATATTCTTGACCGTATATGACAGTTGGTGCCATTATTGAGATATAGATCTTGATTTTTATGTGTAAGGATATGGATTATGCAACAACCTCTTGGAATTCTCGTTTACGGGTTTAAACTGGAAGAAGCTGAACAGATCGTCATCGCCTTTGAAGACCGGTTTGGAGCTGAAGTTGTGCTGGTAAGCGCTACTGGTAAAGAGAAAAAGACCGTCCAGGAGATCCTGGACAGTGGCCCCGGTGGTGAATTTGACGAGAAAGAAGATCGTATGCTTATGTTTCTTGGCTTTAACGATCAGCAGATAAAACAGGCATTAAAGGCTTTCCCATCAGATGTGGGTATACCCCGCCCGATTTTTTGCGGTTTAACCGAAGACAATGTTAAATGGAAAATACAGAAATTATTAGATCACCTGAAAGAAGAAGATGTACAGGCCAGGGAGAACAAGATATAATTCTCTACCCGTTTCCGTATATACAGCAGCATCATAAAAATAAAAAATTTCGGGATATCCTGTGAACTTATTCACAAGCAACAGGCTTGATCAGCTGGTAGACAGGCTGGCTGCTAATGCTGCCTCCGCAGGCACCGACCCCCTTGAAGAATCCGTTATCGTGGTGCAGAGTCCCGGGATGGAACGCTGGCTTGCCATGCAGCTTGCAGACCGCCTTGGTGTGTGGGCCAACTGCCGGTATCCCTTTCCCAATGCCCTGGTAGCGGGGCTGCTTGACAGCGTGCTGCATCATCAGTACGGTGAAAGGGCATCGGTATTTGACAGGGTGGTGCTAAAATGGCGGGTATACGACATTTTACGCACACATGCCGGTGAACCGGTTTTTGCCGAACTTGCAGGTTACATGGGAGCATCCCCGTCCACCCTCAGAACGTACCAGCTTGCTGAACAGGTTGCAGACGTGTTTGACCAGTACATGGTCTACAGGCCGCAGATGCTTCTTG
>JAGYNX010000553.1 GCA_018399855.1 Spirochaetota bacterium | reverse complement strand
TAGAAGGTGACCCGCCGGGTACCAAGGGAATATCAATTTTCATCGTGCCAAAATATCGTGTAAATAAAGACGGCTCTGTTGGTGAATTAAATGACGTGGTGTGCTCGGGTATAGAGCATAAGATGGGTATTCACGCGTCAGCCACCTGTACATTGAATTTCGGGGATAATGACAACTGTATGGGGTACCTTCTCGGGCAGCCCCGAAAAGGTATGAGAATAATGTTTCAGATGATGAACGAGGCAAGGCTTGCCGTTGGCATACAGGGGCTTGCCCTTTCTTCGGCTGCGTATATGCACGCCGCGACATACGCGAAAAACAGGGTTCAGGGTGTGGACGTCACACAGATGATGAACCCGGAAGCGGAACCGGTAACCATCAGCAGGCATCCTGATGTGAAACGAATGTTGTTATGGATGAAATCATATGTTGAAGGTATGAGGATGTTGATCTATTATCTTGCCAAAAATATTGATATTGAACACCTGGTCGAAGGTGAAGAGGCAAAAGAGGCCGCTGCCATAGTAGAAATTTTAATACCTATTTGTAAGGCTGGATGTACTGACGCGTCGGTGACTATCACCTCAGAAGCCATGCAGGTGTACGGGGGGTATGGGTACACTTCAGATTACCCGGTTGAACAGTACATGCGGGATTCGAAAATAACAACACTATACGAGGGTACCAATGGGATTCAGTCAATGGATCTTGCCATGAGAAAGATACTCATGAATCCCGACCTGTATAATTATTCCGTGTTTAAAAAGCGCATGGTTGAAACAATTGAAAAGGCGAAAGGGGTAGTTGACGACAGGTATGTTGACATGGTGGCACGGGGGGTTGAAAAACTGGATGAAGTAATAGCAATGCTGGCTGGATTTATGAAAGAAGGGAAATTTCTTAATATCTTTGCGGCAGCTACCCCCCTGCAACAGGCCATGTTCATGTTGTCCCTTGCCTGGGTGCACCTGTGGTCGTTGACAATAACATTGCCCCAAATGAAGCAGAAAGTAGGTGAGGCAAAGGGTAAAGAGAGAGAAGCAATTTTGGCAGGTGATGATGAAGCTGCGTATTATTCAGGCAGGGTTTTATCATCACAATTTTATCTTGGATCAGAATTTCCCAAATATTTTGGGAAAATTGAAGCTATATTATTTAATGAAACAGCGGTTAATAAATTTTCAGACAGGCTTTTTTCGGGCACTCCCGAAGAGTAACAGTTGGCCGACTGTCCAATTTTATTTTCAAAATGCGTTGACAAATACGTAAGGCATTATATGTATTACATTAATACATATAATGCCTGGTGGAACTTCTCACTAAATGAAAATTAGTCCAGGCGATACGCCTGGACTTCTGTTTTATAAAAAAAAGAAAATTACACAAGGAGGTTTCTCATGGCTTTAAATCCACTTATTGATTCACGAGATTTACGTTTTGTCCTTTTTGAACTT
>JAGYNX010000552.1 GCA_018399855.1 Spirochaetota bacterium | reverse complement strand
AAAACAACGGTATGTGAAAATATAACGAGAGAGGTGTGAACATGCAGTCACCAGGTTATTATCAATTCTTCAGCCATTCAAAGATACTTTCCGGAAAAAAGGCAATGGAACATATTCCCTTTGAGCTGGAAAGCCTCAACGCCCGAAAACCGCTGGTAATCACCAGCAAAGATGTGACAGACAATAAATTGACAAAGAAATTTATAAATGCCATGAAAGACTCGGGAATGGTGATCGGCGCCCTGTACGATGATGCCCCCGCCTATTCTGGCAGCACCATAATCAATGAATTGTCAAAACTTTACAGGTACAGGGGTTGCGATTCAATCATCGCCATTGGCGCAGGGCCGGTTTCAGACATCGCCAAATGCGTAAACCTGCTTGCCACTTTTAAAGAAGACAACATACTGGATTTCAGGGACAGAACCATTACAGGACACATGAGACCACTTATCATAATCCCCACTGCCGGTCTGCTTGGTGGAGAAATGTCAAATATCGCTGATATTGAATCCTTTTCCCTGCAATCAGATGAATTGTACCCGGACGTGGTTGTACTTGACGGAAGAATGACACGGGCACATTCATCCATTGAAGTGGTAAACCAAGCCATGGCGGCACTGTCACATGCCGTGGGGGCAAGCGCCATTCCTCATAATGACCCCATAAATGACGCCTACGCCCATACCGCCATTCAGTTCATTTACGATAACATACTCAAGGCAACCAGGCGACCGAAAAACCGAAAAGCAGGACTTGCCCTGGCCAACGCCTCGGCGATGGCTGACGTGTGTTTCTCAAATTCTCCCCGGGATATGGTAAAACTGCTGGCCACTGCCATGTACCAGGAGATGAATATTCCCCATGGAATAAGCATGGGTATACTTCTGCCCTATCATCTCCAGATGAAACTTGATTCCAAAAAAAAGGTACGGGAAGAGCTGCTCCTGGCCATGACTGGAATAGACGAGTACGCCCAGACCCCATCCAGAGAACGGGCATCCCGGGCTGTGCAGCTTCTGTGGAAACTACATGAAGACCTCGCAGGAATTCTACCACGTTCCTTCAATGAACTGAATGTTCCGCGTTACAAACTGGACGTCATTGCAGAAAGGGCCGCCCTGCTCAGTGAAAAACGGTACACGGCCAAAGAATGCCTCAAGCTTCTCACCCAGGCCTGGGAAGGCAGGGCATAATGAACGCATTACACGGAGGAATATATGGACTATAACAGGTATCCCGAGATACAGGCAGGGAGCAAGCCCTTTAAAAAGGCGTATATCGCCATTATGCTCTGGGTTGTGGGCAGGGCCATGCAGGCAGCCGCCCGCACCGACGGTGAACTGAAAGAAGAATTCGCCGCACTGCGGGATGACTTTCTTCTCAAGCTGTGGGTGCTGCCCGGCGGACCCGCCATGCTGGTGGGAAAAGACCAGAAGGGCCGGGTGAAATATT
>JAGYNX010000551.1 GCA_018399855.1 Spirochaetota bacterium | reverse complement strand
ATGGAGCCATCCCCGGGTATTTTAACGGCACTTTATCAAGTTCCACCTCGAATCCGCCCGACTCCTGCGCCATCTCGGCAACCGAACAGGATAGTCCCCCTGCACCGTTATCTGTTATGGAACTGTACAGTCCCTTATCCCGTGCTTCTTTTACTATGGCATCAGAAAGTTTCTTCTGGGTGATAGGATCCCCAATCTGGACCGCGGTAGCGGGACTTCCTGAGGAGAGGGCCTCTGAAGAGAATGTAGCCCCGTGTATGCCATCAAGGCCAACCCGTCCCCCTACCATAACTACGCAGTCACCAGGCATGGCTTTTTTCTGAACGGAAGACTTCCCGTTAATTTCACGGGGGATCAGCCCCACGGTGCCCACGAATACCAGGGGCTTTCCCTTGTACCGCTGGTCAAAGTAGATAAAACCCTGCGGGGTGGGGATACCGCTGTTATTGCCTCCCACGTTCACGCCGTGAATTACCCCTTCCATAATACGGCGGGGGGACAGCATTCGTGAACTTTTATCTTTCGACCGGTAGAGGGGCTTGTTGTCAAATGGACTGGCGAAGCAGAAGCCATACCTGTTGGCCACCGGCTTTGAACCCAGTCCGAAACCGATAGCATCACGGTTTACTCCTACAATACCGGTGATGGAGCCGCCGAAGGGGTCAAGTGCGCTGGGGCTGTTATGGGTTTCAACCTTGTCAGCGATCACGTAATTCTCGTCAAATTCGATACCGCCGGCATTATCTGAAAAAACAGACACGCAGAAATCGTTTTTTCCCAGGTTTCTTCGGATAACCACGGTGGCTTCCCGTATATACTGTCTGAAGATTCCTTCATCTACATCATCTATTTTGGCGGCAAAAATTGTATGCTTGCAGTGCTCACTCCATGTCTGTGCTATAGACTCAAGCTCCACGTCGGTGGGATCTCGTTTTTCCCTGTCCTTGAAATAATTCTGGATAACATTCATGGAAAGCATATCCAGGGCAAGGGGGCCCCTGCGTGAACCGTTACTGTCAGGAATGCCTTCCCGTCCCAGCACTGCCAGGTCTTCGTCGTGGAGATCAAGGTTGACCGTATCAACTTCTGTCCGCTCATGAAGATTGACCAGGGGCAGTTCCATACCCATACCCCCATCGGTGATATACTGGTCACGGTTTTTCACTTTCATTCGCTGTATAAGGGGATTGTGCAGTTCAAGGGCGATCTTTTCGGCCAATTCACTGTTCACGTCCCCCCATATGAAATAGGTGGTTGTGGTGAACACGGATTTTTCAGGATCAAGAGAAGTCTTCACGATATCCTCTATCATTTCCCGCGTTGTATGCGACACGTTATCCGTAACACCGGGCAGGTACCCGATCTCTATGGCACAGTTGAAGTCACCCGGATCGCATGGGGTGTTTATATGATAATCCTGGGTAACCGGCTGTATTAGTGCCCCGGCTATTTTCT
>JAGYNX010000550.1 GCA_018399855.1 Spirochaetota bacterium | reverse complement strand
TGACCCGGCTGAATTAAGACGGCTTGAAGAGAAAATAGCGAATGGTATTGGACTCCCTGACAACATGCTCATTTTATTTTATTACGAAAGGGACGATCAGACTAACAAGTTGTATCCATCTTATCCAATCGTGCTTCAGAAAGATATAGCCCTCGCGGGGGATGATATAAACAAGGCATGGGTAGCTCCAGATGAGTACCAGCAGCTTGCGGTGCATTTTACACTAACCCCTGAGGGAGCCGCGAAGTTTGCCGAGGTAACAAGCGAAAAGAACCAGGGGAAAAAGCTGGCAATTGTTATTGACGAGAAAGTGCGAAGCGCCCCGGTTATACGGGTGCAGATCAGCACCGGCCAGGCCATAATTCAGGGGGATTTTACCCGCGAAGAAGTTCACGCGCTGGCACGGATAATCAAGGAAGGTGCTCTTCCGGTTGATCTATCCATCATCGAAGAGCGAACGGTGGGCCCATCCCTGGGACAGGACTCCATCGAGTCGGGGGTAAAGGCCATAATGGTGGGTCTTCTTGGTGTTATGTTCTTTATGCTGTTGTATTATAAATTTTCAGGGCTGATCTCTGATATAGGACTGATCATCAATATCATACTCATGATGGCGTTGTTGTCATGGCTTGGTTTTACCCTGACATTGCCTGGTTTTGCCGGGTTTATTCTTACTGTGGGTATGGCTGTTGACGCAAATGTTATCATCTATGAAAGGATCAAGGAAGAGCTTAAGTCAGGCAAATCTGCCCGTATGGCGGTCGCAAATGGTTTTGACAGGGCCTTCTGGACAATATTTGACGCCAACCTGACAACTCTCATCGCGGCTTTTGTGTTGTCACAGTTTGGCACAGGCCCCATCAAGGGATTTGCGGTTACATTGTTTATTGGTGTGTTATGCAGCATGTTTGTTGCCCTGTATATAACCAAGACAATATTTGAAATTATTACATCCAGCAGGAAAATTAAAAAATTGAGTATTTAATAAGGGGTATCGACGTTGGATAGGGACAAAATTATAGATTTTCTACGGTATCGTTTCGTTGCAATAGGGTTTTCACTGGTACTATTTGTTATTTTTATTTCCAGTATAGTTTCTTCAGGAGGAATTAACTGGGGTATTGATTTCGTGGGTGGGGTAAAAATCACCGCGAAGTTTGAACAGGATGTAACAATTGGCTCTATAAGGGAAGTTCTTAATAAAAATAATATCAGTGGAACTGTGCAGCAGATAGGAAAAGAAGAACTGAACGAATACATAATATCTACAAAGCTGCTTGAAAAAGGTGAATCAGCAGAAGCAAGTGCCAACATACTTACTAATGTTATTAACTCAAGCTTTAAGAATGTTGAGGTACTTGGAACAGAAACCGTTGGACCTGCTATCGGGGCTTTCCTGAAAAAATCGGCAATAAAACTTTTCGGTATAGCCTTGTTGCTTATGATGTTTTACCTGTCATTC
>JAGYNX010000055.1 GCA_018399855.1 Spirochaetota bacterium | reverse complement strand
TATTGACATTTATTTTTTATCTAAATATCAATTGTAGCAGAAAAATAATTATTTCAAAATAGAATGATGAAAAAATAAAAAATATTTTTATTAATACATCGTTATTAACGTATTAATAAGTGACACTTTTAATTAATCAAAAATTTTGAAACCAAGGAGTAGTAAAATGAAACGATGCATAGTACTGGTGGTGGCCCTTTTCGCCCTGTCGATTATGGGATGTAAAAGTGATTCTGATATCCTTGCTTCGTATAAAGATGGCACCATTACAAGAGGAGAATTCCATAACTGGATAGATGCAAAGCAATGGGCCAGGGAATCAATACTTAAGAACAAGAAACAGCAGAAGGACAAGTTGACCATGATGGCAATTGAAAAAATTGCTATTCAGAAGGCCAGGGACGAAGGGTTCGATACATCACCAGATTTTCAGGCTGTGGCGGAAATGGCTACAGAGTCCCAGTTAATGAAACTGCTGTATACGAAAGAGATAAAAGACAAGGCGAATTTCGAAGAACCTGCCATAAAGATACGGCACATATTCCTGAAGGTGCGTGATTTTAAAATACAAAACGGGAAACGAATACCCCTGGCAGGGAAGGAGCTTACACAGGCATTTTCCAGGGCAAAACAAAAAGCTTCAATGATAATTGAAGAGCTTGGGAAGGGCGGCGACTTCGGAAAACTTGCTGAAAAGTATTCTGATGATTTTTCAAAGAAGAAAGGCGGAGATATTGGATACGTTGTCCGTGACATGTTATTGCCGGAATATGCAGATGCCGCGTTTAAGCTTCAGGAAGAAGAATTTACTAAAGAACCTGTGGTAACCCCTAAGGGTTTATATATTATTAAGGTAGATGAAAATGATGTAATTACACCAGAAAACATTGATGATATAATTGAGGACAAGGTACAGGTGAAACGGCTTAAAAATCGTTTGTATCGTAAAACAGCGCAGAAGTATCTTGATGACCTGACAAATAAAGATGATGTCGTATTTAATGAAAAAAACGTAACCAGCAGGAACAACGATGCTGTTGTTTTCAAAGTAGGAGAGAAAGTATATACGATTGCAGATCTGGAAAAACGAATAGAAATGTATAACAAGCGTTTTAAACAAAGATTGCAGCGTGCCGGCAAAGACAGAATTGATGCTACTGATGAGAAGAAAGTTGCCATAGCAAATAATACCTTCAAATTTGAGTTGCTGAAGCGGGAAGCAGTGAAGAAGGGTATCGTGGATGATCCGGATTATATTAAAAACGTGAAAAATCGACAGGATTTGCTGCTGGCAAGAGAGTACATGAACCATATTGGGTCAAAAGGTGTTACCGTTACCCCGAAGGAAATGATAGCCGAGTACAACAACAATAAAAATGAGCGCTATTACACAATAGTGAAGACCAATGGGAAAAGAACCAAAAAGGTTGAACCCTTCTCAAAGGTAAAGGGCAGGATAGAAGCCCTGATAAAGAGGAAAAAGCAGGCAGAAAACATCAGGGAATGGAGAGAGCAAATACTTGAGGAATACAAGTTGAATATCGATGAATCCGAACTGGAAGGTGAGTAATTTTCTGGTTCGGATAATATATATTAATGAACATTGGGGATGGCGGGCAGAAATCCATCTTCATCAACTATTGATTTTTGCTCGCCTTCAATTGAGATGGAGTCAAATGATTCTATTTCAAGGCCAAGTTCTTTTGCAGACTGTATATAGAAGAAAAGTACATTGTGTATCCGCCGGATAGCTTCACCCCTGTCAGCCCCGTAACAGCTGATATCGAGTTCAGGACAGTTCGCGATAAATTCATTGTTTTGCGCCACTAGTTTCACTGATAGTTTCATTATATACCCTGGAAACATATTTTTGAGTAGATTTTCATCTGCACAATTAATATCGACAACTTGACTGATCCACTTAATAACCAGGAGGATTAATTGTTGCGGGTTAGACGAAACAACGTGCAGGGAGGTTCTTGCTGGTGGAGTAAATTAGAATGAAATAATTATAATATATATTCGAAAATATAAAATGATAATAAATAAATGCATACATACAACAATAATTAAATATAAATTAATATGCACATAAACCAAATAAATATAGCATGTTTTCGGTGGAGCCAAAAATTTTTTTAAAAATTTGCGTGCTTATTTTGTTGACAAAAAACCTTATCGTGTTTGTATGGAAATCGAATTTGAGGATGTGATACAGTCTCTTGGCAAAAAAAAATTATTCGAGACTTATACTCGCGTATTCAACTATCGGCATACAGCTTGCCGCAATCCTTTTGCTTTTTCTGTTCGGAGGGCACTGGCTGGATGAACGATACGGATCAAGTCCCTGGTTTGTTTTACTGGGTACTGTGATAGGAATGGGCGTCGGGTTTTATAACCTTATGAAAAGTCTTTCTGGGTTGGACAGGATGGTTAAGGAAAGCTCAGAAGATGATCAGGACGACCAGGCTGGAAACAATGATAGAAGGAAGTGGATGTAGGTTTGCAGGCATTGCTTCTTTATATAATAATGACGAGGTGAACCGGGCTATGATTCATCTTCTACAGGGATTCCAGACATTTATTAGTTCAGGCGGCGGTCACGGTGAAAAGGAATCGATGTATGACATCGTAATGCATCACCTCACCGACCACGTGTTACATAGCGGCTTTATTGGTAAAATAAACGAGCTGTATCTTCACGACAAGTTATTCGGCATCTTTGATATGCGGATCACGAAATGGGTTATTATGTTGTGGATCAGCGCATTTCTGTGTCTTGTTGTTTTCATACCAGTTGCAAGAAAGATTAAAAAAAACGCGTACGGGTCAAAGTCACGATGGGTAAATCTCTGGGAGGTTCTCATCGCGTTTGTGCATGATGAGATAGTTGAGCCGAACTTTGATCATCATTACGTTAAAAAAGCGATGCCGTATTTTCTCAGTATTTTCTTTTTCGTTCTTTTCGCAAATATATGGGGGCTGGTTCCCGGAATGGCAACAGCAACTGGAAACCTTGCGGTTACCGGGGGACTCGCATTGCTTACTTTAATTGGCATGATTGGCATAGGCATGATTAAGCAGGGGCCCATCGGATACTGGACAGGGCTTGTCCCCAAAGGTGTTCCCGGTTTTGTTATACCGCTTATGTTTCCCATAGAGTTGATTGGTTTGATGATTAAGCCATTTGCGTTAACTGTTCGTCTTTTTGCCAATATGACAGCGGGACACGTTGTAATCATAATATTTATATATCTTGTTATGATGTTTCAGAATTACTGGGTAGGGATTGGCTCGGTGGCGGGTTCTCTTATGATATACCTTCTCGAGCTTCTTGTGGCCTTTATCCAGGCATACATCTTTGCCGTTCTATCAGCTATGTTTATTGGAGACTCAATGCATTCGCATTAGGCTGAGTCTTTTCAATAGAGAAGTACTGTTGTACAAATGTACACGATTACGTAACTAAATTATTTATTACAAATACGTAGGAGGAGTCAATGGAATACTTAGGCCTTTCTTACCTAGCAGCAGGTTTCGGAGCTGGCTTAATAGTTTTTGGTGCAGCTCTCGGTATCGGTAAGCTTGCAACTGGCGCACTTGAGGGTATGGCACGACAGCCTGAACTTAGTGGTGACCTGAGAACAGCGATGATTATTGCTGCTGCTCTGATCGAGGGTTTTACTTTCTTCGCTCTCGTTGTTACGTTTATGCTGGCGACTAAAGCTCCAATTGAAATGCCAACTCAGAAAGTTGAGCAGCCGACAGCTGAGCAGGCAGAATAATAATTTTAATGGACAGGTAGTTCACTATGGAAGTTTTGAAAGAAGGCTTACTTAAGGTTGATCCTGGTTTACTATTGTGGACCATAATAACCTTTATTGTACTCTTGCTGATTCTGTGGAAAGCCGCGTGGAAGCCGATAGTAGAAGCTCTTGATGCGCGATCAGAAAAAATTCGCGGAGACATTGAAGCTGCTGAAAAATCTCGTCTTGAAGCTGAAAAGCTTTTTGAAGAGCATCGGCAGGTGATGGACAAAGCGAAAGATGATGCGCAGCAGGTTATTGCGGATGGAAAGAACGACGCGGAGAAGCTGAAGAATTCCATAGTTGAGAAAGCGAATCAGGAAGCTAAAGATATGGTTGAGCGAGCCAGGAAAGAGATTACACTGGCTAAAGATAAGGCGTTAACTGAGATTCAGGTTGAGGTTGTTACATTAACAACTGAGATTGCTTCAAAGGTGATTTCAAAAAATCTTAATCCTGATGATCAAAAAGCCCTTGTTGAAGAAGCATTGGAAAAATTGAGGACAGTTCAGTAACCCTGAACTGTCCTTAATAAACACTTTATCGAAAAGGGATAGTAAAGTGGCATCTAGTGAAGTAAGTAATGTCTATGCGGGTGCATTACTGGATCTTGCCCAGGAAAAGGGCGTTATTTCCAGGGTAGAAGAGGAAATATCATTTGTGGCTGAGCTTGCCAAAAGTGATAAAGATCTGATGTTGTACCTTAATTCCCCTGGGATATCCGGTGAGTCCAAGAAGGCATTTATTGACAAAGTATTTTCCGGTGAGCTATCTGAAATTATTGTAAATTTTCTAAAAATTTTAATTGATAACGATCGGCAGGACGAGATCCCTTCCATATATGATTCAATGGTGGATCTTATTGATGATATCAATAACAGGCAGCGCGTAAGTATTATCACAAGCAGTAAGCTTGATGATAACTTAAAGAATAAAATTGTCAAGGCAATGGAAGAGAAGCTTAACAAAAGTATAATTATTGATGAGATCGTGGATGAGTCAATTCTTGGTGGTATTGTAATAAAGATTGATGATCTTGTTATAGATGGATCCCTTGTAAAGGATTTGAAAAACATGAGGGAAAAACTTATAAATAGTAAAGTCAGGAGTGAAGTGGCTTATGAAGATTAAAACAGAAGAAATCAAGTCAATCATAAGGCAGGAGATTGAAGGATATAAATCGGAGCTGGATGTCAGCGAAACCGGTACTGTTATCGAGGTAGGTGATGGTATAGCGCGCCTCTATGGGCTTGAAAATGCCATGGCTGGTGAAATGCTCGAGTTTGAAAATGGTGCTCATGGCCTGGTATTCAACCTTGAAGAAAATACGATCGGTGCGGTTATTCTTGGTGATTTCCTGACAATTGAAGAAGGTCATACAGTTAAAAGACTTAACAGGGTTCTCGCAGTTCCAGTTGGTGATGAGCTTCTTGGCCGTGTAGTTAATCCTCTTGGCGTTCCGATTGATGGAAAAGGGCCGATAAATAGCGATAAGATGCGTCCAGTTGAGATCATTGCACCGGGCATTGCCGACAGGCAGCCTGTTAAAGAACCTCTTCAAACTGGTCTTAAGTCGATAGACGCGATGACTCCCATTGGAAGAGGTCAGAGGGAGCTCATTATTGGTGACAGGAAAACCGGTAAAACTGCAATTGCTGTTGATGCCATAATAAATCAAAAAAATACTGATGTAATATGTATTTACGTTGCCATAGGGCAGAAAGCATCAACCGTTGCTGGTGTTGTTGAAAAACTTGAGCAGCATGGTGCAATGGATTATACGATCGTCGTGGCGGCCAATGCGTCAGACCCGGCGCCCCTTCAGTATATTGCACCTTACGCGGGTTGTGCCATGGGTGAATACTTCATGTTTGAGAAACATGGACACGCACTTTGCGTATATGATGACCTTTCAAAACAGGCAAACTCATATAGAGAGCTTTCCCTGCTTATGAGGCGTCCTCCAGGACGTGAAGCATATCCAGGTGATATTTTTTACTGCCATTCAAGACTGCTTGAGCGTGCATGTAAAATGTCAGATGACCTTGGCGCGGGTTCTTTGACCGCACTGCCAATCATTGAAACACAGGAAGGTGAAGTTTCCGCGTATATCCCGACCAACGTTATTTCTATTACTGATGGTCAGATATATCTGCAGCCAAACCTTTTTGCTTCAGGCTTACGTCCCGCGGTTGATGTTGGTATATCAGTTTCACGAGTTGGTGGAAACGCACAGATAAAGGCTATGAAAAAGTTCGCTGGTTCTTTGCGACTTGATCTGGCCCAGTACAGGGAGCTTGAAGCATTCGCACAGCTTGGTACTGAACTTGATGCGTCAACCCAGAAGCAGCTTGACAGGGGTGAAAGGCTTTACGAGATCCTTAAGCAGAAACAATATGAACCCATGTTGGTCGAAGAACAGGTTGCCATAATATATGCTGGTACCCAGGGGTTTCTCGATAAGGTTGCTGTTGAAGATGTTAAAGAATTCGAAGCTGAGTTTATTAAGTATATGAGAGATTCACACAGCGATTTACTTGAAGAAATATCCTCATCCGGTGTGATGCAAAACGAAGAAAAGTTCAGCAAGGTTACCGCTGATTATGTGCAGGATTTCTTATCAAGAAAGAGTGCGGCCGGCGCAAGTGCCTGATGGTACGAGGGTTACGAAGTTATCCAATACTAAACGAGGGTTGTAACAGTGGCTACACAACGTGATATAAAAAAAAGGATACAGTCGGTAAAGAGTACCCAGAAGATTACCAGGACTATGGAGATGGTATCTACTTCAAAGATGAAGAAGATGCAGAACAGGCTTTCACGGTCCATGCCATATAATAACAAGTTGAATAAGATTATCGAAAATCTGCGGCAAACTGGTGTTGAAGATGTATTCGATCCGCTACTGCAGGAAAGACCGAATCCAAGCAGAATTCTTGTCCTTCTTGTTGCTGGTAACAGGGGTTTGTGTGGAGGCTACAACACAAACGTTATCGACAAAGCGCTGGAAATAAAAAATCAGCTTACAATTGAAGAAGGTAAAGAAGTATTGTTATATGTCATCGGCAAAAAGGCGAATAGCTATTTGAAGTTTGTTGGTGAGACAATGTACAAATATTCTGACAATATGGAAGATGATTTTACCTTCAGCGACGCGGCAGATCTTGGTAACGAGCTTATTAATCTCTTTGTTACTGGTGAAGTTGATGAAGTATACATTTCATATACTCACATTATTAGTAAAGCTACGCAGGCAGCTAAAACTGAACGGCTTCTTCCTTTAAAACCCGAAACCGGGAATATTGAAGAGACGGCAGAAGAATTTAATGTGGAATATATTTTTGAACCGAATCCGTACAAAATATTCTCTTCATTGTTACCATTATACGTAAAAATGAAGATTTATCTCAGTATACTGGAATCGGCTTTTTCTGAACAGTTTGCCCGCAGGGTAGCGATGAAGAACGCAACAGATGCTGCTACCGAAATGATTCGTGACCTGACAGTAAGTTACAACAGGGTTCGTCAGGCAAAGATCACTACGGAGATCACGGAAATCGTTGGTGGAGCTGCAGCATTAGAATAGTAAGTGCAACAATGAACTATATGATTTTATCTATTCTTTATTAAGGAGTTAGGTATGGCTGAAAATATAGGAAATGTCGTTCAGGTTATAGGATCAACACTTGATGCTGAATTTCCAAATGAGTTACCACAAATTTATAACGCACTTGAAATTGATTTTGAGGTTATGGGTGAGAAGCATCACCTTGTATGTGAAGTGCAGATGCACCTTGGTGGAAATCAGGTAAGGGCTGTTGCGCTTGGCTCAACTGATGGTATTAAACGTGGTGCAAAGATTAAAGATAATGGCGCGCCAATATCTGTGCCAGTTGGTGAAGGAACGTTGGGAAGGGTTTTTAACCTTCTTGGAGAACCTGTTGATAAACTGGATCAAGAGCTGAAAGTTGACGAATACAGACCCATCCATAGACCCGCACCGAAATTTGAGAATTTACAGCCACAGGATGAGATCTTTGAAACTGGTATAAAGGTTATTGATCTCATTGAACCATATATTAAAGGTGGTAAAACTGGTCTGTTCGGTGGTGCCGGTGTAGGTAAAACGGTTGTTATTATGGAACTTATCAATAATGTTGCGCAGCAGCATGGTGGTTTCTCGGTTTTTGCAGGGGTTGGAGAAAGAACCCGTGAAGGTAATGACCTCTGGCTGGAGATGAAGGAATCAGGTGTTATAAGCAAGGCATGTCTTGTGTATGGTCAGATGAACGAACCACCTGGATCAAGATTGAGAGTTGCACTTAGTGCGCTTACGATATGTGAATACTTCCGTGATATGTCAGGAAGAGACGTTCTGCTGTTTATTGATAATATATTTCGATTTTCACAGGCTGGTATGGAAGTTTCTGCGTTGTTGGGACGAATGCCATCAGCTGTTGGATATCAGCCAACACTTGCTACCGAAATGGGGCAGTTGCAGGAAAGGATTACATCGACGAAGCAGGGATCAATTACTTCTGTGCAGGCTATCTATGTTCCAGCTGATGACTTGACAGACCCGGCACCTGCTACGGCGTTTATTCACCTTGATGCAAGTACTGTTCTTTCACGTCAGATTGCTGAAAAAGGCATCTATCCAGCTGTTGATCCCCTTGAATCATCATCGAGGATCCTGGCTCCCGAGATTGTTGGCGAAGAGCATTATAATGTGGCGATGGAAGTCAAGAGGATACTGCAGAGATATAAGGACTTGCAGGATATTATCGCAATTCTTGGTATGGATGAACTTTCCGAAGAGGATAAACTCCTGGTACAAAGGGCCAGAAAGATTGAACGTTTTCTTTCTCAGCCATTCTTTGTCGCTGAGCAGTTCACTGGTTTTCCGGGAAAGTACGTAAAACTTGAAGAAACAGTTAAGAGCTTTAAAGGCCTTATTGAGGGTGAATATGATGAGCTTCCTGAGCAGGCCTTCTATATGGTTGGTACAATTGAAGAAGCAGTAGAAAAGGCAAAAAAACTCTCAGGTGAGTAAGGGTTTTCATTATGGCTATGAAATTGAATTGCAGTGTTTTGACTCCAGATCGATTGATTTACGAAGGACAGGTGGATTTTGCTGTTGTAGAAGCCTTTGATGGAGAAATGGGTTTTCTATTTAACCACGCACCGCTTATTTCTGAACTTGGAACTGGTGAAATTCGCCTTCGTACTGGAGATAAAGCTGATTATTTCTTTGTGGATGGTGGATTTGTCGAAGTTAAGAATAATGATTTGATAATTCTTGCTGAAAATGCGCAAAAAAGAGATGAGCTGCAGGCAGCACAGTTAGAATCACAGATTACCCAGTTAACTTCTGCAGAAAGACCAGAGACATGGGAAGATAGGATCAAAATTGATCTTGAATTAAAAAAATTGAAAGCTCGATTGAAGGTAGCTTCTAAATAAAGAATAAGCTGATAAGTAAAAATAAAAGGATGTCACTGGACATCCTTTTTTTTTGATATTAAAGATTCATTACAGGGTTAATAGTTACCGATATATAAAGTGAAATAGTATTTATGCTTTGAAAATCTATACAAATGATCAGTATTATGGTAGATGAATTGAAATAATATAGATATATTGTTAATAAGAAAACTTTAGAAATGGGGAAGAATTTTATAATTGATTAATAATGATACAATTCATACCATTTGGCTGAGATGAAAGATATGGGCGATAAAAAACAGGAAAATACATACGGTATAGAACTGGAGGAAGTGTCAGAATTCTCTGAAAAAGTATCGATTTCAGAGGAGACGGATCCCCTTGAAACAGAAGACATTCTAGAAGATATGCCTGATGCCACTTTTGAAGAGATTACTGATCTTGAAGAGAAGGCAAGTAGTAATATTGAAATCGCAGATGGTTTCATTGAAGAAACCTCCACTGAAGATGAAGTTGATATTTTAAACCTCACTTCTCAAATCGATCAATTAAATGATATTAATGATAACCAGGAAAAGAAGACTGTAACTCAACAGTTCACAGATGAAGATGTAAAAAAAACCGAATCAGCAGAGCAACAAAAAGATGATACACCTGGCATTCATATTGAAGATCAAGATTCTGAAGGTATGTATTTTGATGATGAGAGGAATGAATT
>JAGYNX010000549.1 GCA_018399855.1 Spirochaetota bacterium | reverse complement strand
TAACGATTGCCAGGGGTTTTATTATTGACTTTTTCATGTCAGATTTTATATGTGTTTTTGTTTTGTTGGTCAGGTAGCTCAGTCGGTAGAGCAGGGGACTGAAAATCCCCGTGTCGGCGGTTCGATTCCGTCCCTGACCATTTCCCTTCAAATTTTTTCTACTTACCATACAGTATATAAATAGTATCGGTATAATCATTTTTTTTATCAGTTTACTTCTCACTTTTATAACACAATATCCCGAATTCTTGATAGTGATAATATTTCCGTGGTGTTCAAATTTTTGCTTCTTTCTTGACAAAAAACTGCCGGGTACATATTTCTTAAAGCTGTAGACGCGTAACGTGACAAGATCCTGTAAACGAGGTTCCTTATGATCGATCCAAGGCTGATTCGTGAAAACATTGATACTGTAAAAGACGTGGTAAAAAAGAGAAATATGGAAGGGGTGGTGGATTTTTCCCGGCTTGAAACCATAGATGAGGAACGTCGATCCGTTATTACAAAAGCAGATGAACTTCGGGAGCAACGAAATAAATATTCAAAAGAAATTGGAAATAAAAAGCAAGAAGGCGAAGACGCAACTGAAATGATGGAAGCGGTAAAGGGGATATCTAATAGTATAAAGGAGCTTGAAGCCCGCCTTGCCGTGTTGAATGAAGAATATAACGATATGGTATTGTCCATTCCCAATATCATGGGTGAAGATATTCCGGTGGGAGTGGATGAATCTGACAACGTGGAAGTACGAAGCTGGGGAAGTAAACCCTCATTCGATTTCGAGCCCCTGCCGCATTATGAAATCGGAACAGCCCTTGATATACTGGATTTCGAACGGGGTGTGAAGATTGCCGGTGCCAGGTTTTATGTGTACAGGGGACTGGCTGCCCGCCTGGAAAGGGCAATAATCAACTTCATGCTTGACCTGCACACCCGTGAGAACGGGTACGAAGAGGTGTTTGGGCCTTTCATTGTCAATGATGAGAGTATGACAGGTACCGGCCAGTATCCGAAATTCATGGATGAGTATTACCGAATTGAGCGGGACGGGCTTTCGTTGATTCCCACCGCCGAGGTGACGCTGACCAACCTTTACCGGGATGAAATATTACCGGGGGATTCGTTACCCGTTAATGTTACCATGCAGTCTTCCTGTTTCAGAAGAGAGGCGGGAGCGGCAGGCCGTGACACCAGGGGACTCGTGCGTGTACACCAGTTCCAGAAAGTTGAACTGGTAAAATTTGTAGAACCTGAAACATCATTTGATGAGCTTGAAAAACTGGTGGCCAACGCCGAAGAGGTTTTGAAACGATTAAACCTGCATTACAGGGTAATGCTTCTTTGCAGTGGTGATACCTCGGCATCTTCGGCCAGGACATATGATATTGAAGTCTGGATGCCCGGCCTCGACCGGTACCTGGAGATTTCCTCTTGCTCCAACTTTCTTGATTACCAGGCCCGCCG
>JAGYNX010000548.1 GCA_018399855.1 Spirochaetota bacterium | reverse complement strand
GTTGAAATGATCAAGCACCTTCTTGGATGTCTGGTCGATCTCTGAAATGGCTTCATGCAGTTTGCCGCTTTCCTCGTGTTCTTTCTGGGTTTTCTGGTTCAGGTTCTCGATGAATGAAGAGTTTTCTTTTACAAAATCTATAATGGTATTCAGACCGGTTGACATGTTGCCAACGGTGAGGGACACTTCTTCGATGTTATTGACGGTTTTTTGAATGATGGTTGAAATATTCTTGGAGGACTCAATGCTGTTGCCTGCCAGCTTGGATATTTCATCCGCTACGACGGCAAACCCCCGTCCTGATTCTCCTGCACGTGCTGATTCGATAGAGGCGTTAAGGGACAAGAGATTGGTCTGATCGGCGATATCACTTATGGTATGGGATATCTCTTCTATTTTCCTGGAGTTTTCACGCATCGCGTTGATAGAACTGTTGCTGTTGCGGATGTGTGTTTCATTCTCTTCAGCCAGTTTCAGGGCTTCAATGGCACGTCCCCTCTGGGTTATACTGTCATCGTATACCTCTTTCATGAGCTGCGAAATTTCCTGTATCTTTGTATAATTGGTTCCGATTGTCTCATTCTGCATCTTGATATTATTTCTCAATTCCCCGATGGACCGGGTAAAGTCCTGGGTGATGTCGTTCATATTTCTGATCAAGGTGTTGTTCTCTTCCATTACCGACTCAATGCTGGTAGTGGACTCTGAAAGCTCACGACTTCTATCATAAAGACCGGAAGACACGTCCCTGACGGTTTCGATCATGCTGTCGGCGATCGAAAGGTTCTGGTCGGCGGTAGTGCGGGCGTCCTGTAATTCTTTGATGTTTTTACTGGTGGTATCTGCCATAAGGTACATGAAAAAGGTGGTGCCAGCCATGAACAGTATCTTCCCGATCTCGGTTGGTAAACGAAGGGCGTGCGGGGTGAATATCTTTGTTGAATCACTGGTAAAAAACAGGTTCCCGTCAATTAGCCCCATTGTTATGAGAAATATATAGCCAAGTATTGCCATTGCTCCGTAATAAAAATTCAGGGTCTTGTTATAGCGCAGCCCGATGATAACCGCCAGTATAATAAAAACAAGAAATGTGGCAGGTTCCTTTACGGCAAGTCCCCAGCCGTTATGCTGATCAAAATGAAAGGCATACTTGGTAAATACTGCCACAAGCAACTCGATGGTGACTGACACGTATATTAATGGTGTGCTGATGATCTCTTTCTTTATATATATATGGTTGATTATAACGATGAGGAAGTAAATCGCAGAACCGGTTATTATCGATATATACACCGAAGGTACGGATCCCTGGGCGTATGATGAAAGGCCTGTAACCAGAAAGAAAATCGCGAAAACCAGGATGACGCGGTTTATTATTCGTTCGGTGTTGACTGGGTTCATGAAGTACTCCATAGCGTTCATTAATTAGCAGTATGAATAGGCATCGCACATGATCATGCAATGTTAAAT
>JAGYNX010000547.1 GCA_018399855.1 Spirochaetota bacterium | reverse complement strand
TCTGCTGTTGTCAACCTGCCACACGTATTCAAGCCTGGTGTTCAGCACAACGAAGGTTTCTGTTTCTTCAAGCTTATTACCGTCAACAAGCCCCACATCATGCTCAACCTTCTGGCTGCCGATAATCTGGCTGCTTATAGACGCGCTGATGGCATCGTACATAAGTTTTAGCATGGCAAAACCGGTGTACTCGGGAACCCGCAGCAAGTCTTTTGTTTCGGTATTGGCGTAGGTTTGCGTTTCAGGCAGTTTTGCGGTTGGTATCCAGGTGATCCCGGAAGAGAATGAAACATGTTTTCCATAAATGAGTGAAAACTCCGCGTTGCCACCAATGACCCTGGATATACCGGAAACATTATCACGCACATAATAATCATTGTTGGCATCAGAGTACGAGGGTGCCCCGTAGTCAACTTCAAGTTTATCACGGATCTCGGTATAGAAACCGCCAAGAGCAGCTTCAAGCATCAATGAGCCCAGCATGATATCACCACTGATATCACCTGAATATGATATTGAACGCTCCACGTCTATATCATCGGCATTAACGATAACCTGGTTCTTTGAACTGCCACCTGCCAGTGTCACATCAATATGAAAGTCTTCATCAAATATCTGTGGCGCCTTAAAGCCGGTGGCCACCGTACCCCGAACACGCAGATGATCAGATACGTTTACTATGGCGCTTGTTCGAGGACTGAACTGCCATGTGTCTACTTCACTGTGATTATCCGCGCGCACACCGGCAACCACGTTCAGCACCGACCATGTAACATCGTACTGGGCTAACAGGCCATGATTATGATACACTTCGTCAATTTCCCTGTCTGGAATGCTTGGGGCTTCATCTAACAGGGCATCACGGCTATACTCGTATCCTACTGACAATATCTGTCCTTTCATAGGCCTGATAATCCCTTTAATTCCGGTTGTGTAAAAAGGATTCTCAGTTCTTCCATACATGTCAAGGCTGTCATTTAGATCGTCCGCCGGGCCATAATAGGTTTCACGGTTGGTTCTCGCAAAAGCAGCGAATATATTGTACTGAAATATATCAGACATATTGTGATCCAACTGCATATCACCGCTAATCCTGTTGGTTTTGGCCTGTTCCCTGACATCCGTATCAAAGGGTTCATTGTCCAGCTTGTTCCCACCTTTCCTGTCCTCGTAGGTTGACATAAGAGTATACGACAATTCCATGTCCTTTACCAGTTTCAGGTAGCCAGTGCCCCCAAAATTTTTCAGCACGGCCCTGCTCCGGTCGGAAAACCCGTCATTGTTCTCATCCCATTCATCCTGTTCTGTCTGTGAACCGAAAAGTGCTATCCCGGATTTGCCATTCTGAGCAACCGAGGACACGTACCCGGAAACGGTACTCGCGAAAGCCTCGTCCCCCCGGGTGAATTCACGCTTGTAGCTGATGCTTCCCTCGTTGGAAACCGGTTTCCGGGTAATGACGTTCACTACG
>JAGYNX010000546.1 GCA_018399855.1 Spirochaetota bacterium | reverse complement strand
CCAATACCTATTGCATAGGCAAGGGTAAAACCAAACGCGAGAATAACCAGTATGGCAAGGGCTATTCTAAGATACGATGTACGATATGACTTCATATACTTTCCTCCGTTATTAAAAATATCTCCATATTCTTTTAAATAAATTATTCATCTTTAATTACACATATGTCAACAATATTATTTTTTTAAATTATCACGTTACATTAACCCAGTTCATATTATAATTGATTCTTGACAGCAACAATCCTAATGGTTAGTACTAAAACTTCATTTATCGAATCACCGGAGGTGCACATGGGTAACAAATTAAAGATTGCCGGCGTTATCGCGGTTATTCTTCTCATTGGGGGACTTTTCCTCTACTTCAGGTATTTCTTTACCTATGAACAAAGAAACATAGTTAAACGCCAGATTGAAACCGTTACGGGACAGAACCTTACAGTTACAGTATTCAGCTACGATGGTAACATCGTTAAACGCTGGACTAAAGTTCGTAAGATAACATCCGGGAAAGATAGTAGAAGCTATACATATTTTTACACCTCTGACAACAGGTATGTGCAGATACCGGACTCTGTTATGTATATTGCTGAAGAAGAGGAATAATTTGCTGAAAGACAGTGTGCAATATCTTAAAGGGATCGGCCCCAAAAAGGCTGATATCCTTAAAGATGAGACCGGCATAGAAAATATCGAAGACCTGCTCTACTATGTGCCGAGACGGTACATCGACTGGTCAAACCGCAAAAAGATCAAAGACTGTTTTGTCAACGAAACAGTAACCATCACGGGAACGATTACCAGCATTTCAGTTCAGGGTAATAGAAAAAAGTTTTTACAGGTAATGATCAGTGATGATACCGACACGCTGGCGGGTATATTTTTTGGAGGTGTGTACTATTTTCAAAAGATATTCAATCCTGGAGATACCGTTGTTTTTTCTGGCCGCATCGACTATTTTCGAACCAGGCAGATTGTACATCCTGAATTTGACCTTATCGACAAGGGTGATGACAGCAATACAATTAATACTGGCCGCATCGTACCCCTTTACCCATCTACTGAAAAACTTAAAATGAAAGGTCTCGATTCACGTGGCTTCAGAAGAATTATTTCCCAGGCTCTATCAGACACTGTTGATGAGATTCACGAGCCCTTTGATACATCAATGCTGGAAAGACTTAAAATGCCGGTATTAAAGGATGCCATCAGGCAGGTTCATTTCCCTGATTCCCTTGATGCTGCCGAGCAGGCCAGGAGACGTCTCTCGTTTAACGAACTCTTCTTTCTTCAGTACTATCTTCTCCTTTCTCGTGAATATGCGAAAATTGAGAATATGCACGAAAAACCAAAATTAGACACAACATGTATAAAACAATTTATTGATAATCTGCCATTTACTCTTACCGCTGACCAGGAAAAAGCCATAGATGAGATTCACGCAGATCTTACCTCTCCATTTCCAATGAACC
>JAGYNX010000545.1 GCA_018399855.1 Spirochaetota bacterium | reverse complement strand
GACCTGGCAAGCGAGTGCGGTGAAGGAGAAGGATTACATTTCTGTGGTAATGGCATTGTTATGGCAGAGGTGATTGACCCTGTAACACTGCAGCCCGTCAAGATGGAAGACGGCGCGGAGGGTGAGATTGTCTATACTACCATAGACCGGGAGGCCACACCTGTTATTCGTTATCGCTGCCGTGACATGGTCAGGGTGTATGCATCCCCATGTGCCTGCGGGAGAACGGCTTTCAGGTTCAGTGTGTTCGGTAGAAGTGATGACATGTTGAAAGTTAAAGCGGTCAACGTATTCCCTTCGGCTGTAAAGGATGTTATCTGCGGATTTATGCCTGATGTTACCGGTGAGTTCAGGATAGTGCTGTATGAACCGGGCCCGGCTATTAGTACAAACCTCGAATTGAAAATTGAGGCCGGTGAGAATTATCCGGAAGAAAAGTATGAAGAACTTGCTGGTAAGATGAAACAGGCTATCAAGGAGAAGCTGGTTTTTACACCTGTTATCAAGCTTATACCGGCTAATACACTTGAACGATCAGAATATAAGATCGATTATTTTGAAAGGGCGTATTTAAACAAGTAACATACTGGAGGTGTTGTTATGGCAGACAGGGAAACACCCACAGCTACAGAAGAATACAATGTTTATGAAAGCGCGGGATGGAAAGATTACTTCACCAGGAGCAGGGCAGTGTTGCTGGTAATTGATCCGCAGAATGATGTACTTGATGAAAAAGGTTCGCTTGGTTTCTGGCAGGTATGGAAACATGCAGCAGAGAATAATTCCATTGATAATATTAAGAAAATAATTCCAGCCTGCAGAAAGGCGGGCATGCCGGTTATCTGGGCAAAACAGTACAGGCTCGAGAATGGACGGGACGTCTTTCCCGGAACATGGGATGGCGATTCGTTGACCCTCATCAGGACCCTGCTCCCCGATGGCTTCATGGAGAATACGTGGGAGACCGGGATATATCCCGATCTGGCTGAATGTATAGACGAACATGATATTGTTCTCGGGAAGCATGGCTCCAGCATGTTCGAGGGCACGGCGCTTGAGAAGTATCTTCGAAATATCGGGGCACAGGTACTCATCGTAACCGGTTTTCTCACAGATTTTTGCATCGAGGCAACGGTACGTTCAGCCTGTGATAAAGGCTACCTTGGAGTTACCGTGGCCGATGGATGTGCCACCCAAAACGAAGAATTGCATTCTCTCGCACTGCAAAGGCTGCAGCGTATGATAGGACCTGTTGCCAGCACTGATGAAATATTAAATCTTATAGGTAATTCGAAAGCAAAACCTCTTCCTTCCGTGAAGCGTACATTTGACATGGAGGACATTGGTAAAAAGATGGCAGAAGGATTGTCACTCAACGATATTGTAGACTGGAAACAGTATCTCAGAAAAGAGGATACTGCGCTGCTTGTGATAGATCCTCAAAATGATAACCTTAACCCGGATGGAAGCCTTGCGTTTACCGG
>JAGYNX010000544.1 GCA_018399855.1 Spirochaetota bacterium | reverse complement strand
TTGCCTATATCATAGGTTTTCATGGCATCAGTCACCGCCTTAATGATGGCGGAATTACGGTGTCCAAGATTGAACACTCCGCCATTACAGTGGCAGTTGATATACCGTGTACCATTTACATCGTAGATGAATGAGCCTTTGCGCTTTTGCGGAACCAGCATTACGTCATATTTAGTATATGTATCAACCT
Source organism: Spirochaetota bacterium (assembly GCA_018399855.1). GTDB lineage: Bacteria > Spirochaetota > UBA4802 > UBA4802 > UB4802 > M55B154. The sequence continues at coordinate 1,295 of JAGYNX010000544.1, read as the reverse complement.
TGCCCGGGGACACATACTTCGCGTATTTTGATACTGTTTCAGGCCTTTCCATGAAAATCCTCCTCAATTCCCGGCATGCTGACAGGATCAGCATATATTTCTCGACATGTACAATGTCATACTATATTATGTGCTGATTATTACAGTAAAGACATTAATTACAAGTAACAAAGGGTACATATACCGGGGTATGAAAAAGCTAAACACCGATCCTGTAAAAATAGACATTCCTCCCGTGGGAGTAAGTATTCTCGCTGAAATACCAGCTTTCCTCAGCGGTGTGGAAGTTTTTTCAGGTGTTTCGTACTGCCAGGCACTGCTCATGTCGGGACAGGGCAAAGAGTTTATTGTTAAACCCGAATCCATCCATGTATGCCAGTGGGTACCCATCGTGCTGGGTTTCAAGTCCCCTGAAAATGATTTTGAACGATCAATTACCCCGCACCTGAAGCCCCCGACAGCCGGAGTGTACCTTGCTTCCATAGACCTGTTTGACAACCCTATCACCCCCGATGTGGTGATCATCAAAACAAACCCTTATAACTTCAGCCTGATCTTTCAATTTCTCGGTAAGGAGTTCTTCATCGATCCAGCACACTACAACCGTGACGCAACAGCCATGTCTTTCTACCATGGAAACCCTGCCCGGGGAGTAAACGGGCTGATGCTGAAATGGTTTAACCGGTTTCTTGACAGTATGAACCGTTTTTCCTGGTGGCAGAAATTCACCGAGTTTCTTTTTACCAGTACAACCATAAGCCGTATATTTGACAAATTCATAACACGGTATCTTGCCAATATGTCCATGTGCCGAAACAGTACGGTTATCCCGCTGCAAACCGGAAAGGTTAATATCAGCAACTTCTGTGCCGGGGGTATCGCATGGGGGAAAAACAGCGCGTCGCAGATGACCGCCGGATTTCCATATCACATCTACAGGAAAATTGCCCATCTGCTTGAGTATCCCGGTAAAAATGAACACGCAGGACAGACAACATGATACTGAATAGTACAACACCCGCATTCACCTTCCTGCTGACATGTTCAGCATTCATACTGGGTCACATGATCACATCCGAGGAAAGCCGTATACGAAAAGCCTTCCTGTATATTTTTGCCAGGTACATCGAAGTTCCCCTTCTGAAATATTCGTATTTCTTTTTACGTGGAAAGTGGAAATTCATCGGCACCCTGACCCCTGTCAAGTGGCTGGCAGGCAGATTGTTTGCCCGCCCCTTCGGGTACCTGGCGGATACCGGCAAACCAGTTCCCTTCGCCCACGCCCTTCGTATAAT
>JAGYNX010000543.1 GCA_018399855.1 Spirochaetota bacterium | reverse complement strand
TATTGTATCTTCAGAAGCAAAGAGATTCCCCTCGGCGTGGGCAACGGGAATATGCATCTGTTTGATGCCCCTGGTGAAGACGCATTTTGAGGCCTGCTCAACCTGCAGGTCTATCCAGCGGCACTGAAAACGAAAGGTGCGGTTATGCTCAAGGGATACTTCAGTGCCCCCGATGGGTTTACTGATAGCGGGAACTATGCCGAGATTTGCCATCACCTGGAAACCATTACAGATGCCAAGCATGAGGGTATCCCGCTCAATAAATTCCTGGAATTCCTGAAACAGGTTATTCTTGATTTTGTTGGCAAGGGCCTTGCCGCTTCCCGTATCATCACCATAAGAAAATCCTCCTGGGAAAGAGAACACCTGGTAATTTTCAAGAAGCTTTCTGTTCTCGATGATTTCGTTTATATGAATGATATCAGAGCTGGCCCCGGCCCATTCAAAGGCATACCGGGTTTCTTCGTCACAATTGATGCCATATCCAGTTAATATTAACGCCCGTGGTTTTGCCATACTTCCCAATCCTGGTTTTTCAGAAATTTTTTAAAAGTCCCTTGTACGATGACATCAGGGTGTGTACATCCGTGCGTACTTCTTCTTGCCTTCCGGGCATGGTTACCGTAATACCCGTGTCCCCCGTAACCTCGCCTATACACGCGCATGGTATATCAGAACAGAGGGTTTCAAAGGCCTGCGCGTTGTCTGCTGATACGGAAACCAGCACCCTTCCCTGCGACTCAGAGAATAGAATATCATCACCCCGTGAAACAGCTTCAACAGGGACATCGTCAAGACGTACACGGCACCCCGTAAGTGCTGCCATGGACGAGCGGGCAATGGCGTACCAGAGACCACCCCGTTCTACGCTGGTGCTTGAAGCGATAAGTCCCTTCCGCAGTGCTGTTTCAAGGGCCCTGTAGGTTTTCATGTTTTCATCCACATCAACCTTCGGCACGGTATTTCCCACGTAAGGTTCTCCTGATATTTTTTCACCCATGCAGGCAAGATATTCACTGCCGCCAAGTTCGTCCCGTGTGATGCCCATCAGGTATATACGGTCACCGGCTGCCTTGAAATCAATTGTTTGACAGTTATCAATATCAAAGGTAACCCCTATTGATGATATCAAAAGGGTGGGAGGTACTGATATCTCAACCTCGTTGAAATCTTCATCGTATCCCCTGAAGTCATTGAACATACTGTCCTTGCCCGATACATATGGTGTTCCATATGCCACCGCAAGGTCGTAACAGGCTTTTGCCGCTTCCTTTAACTGTCCAAGACGTTCGGGGTTGTTCGAATCGCACCAGCAGAAGTTATCAAGCAGTGCCATCCGGTCAAGTGTCCCCCCCGCCGCGATAATATTTCGTATTGACGTATCAATTGAACATGCTGCCATCCAGTAGGTATCAATATCACCATATGATGGATACAGTCCCTGCGATAATACCACTCCCCGACGAGAAGAGAAGACAGGCCGGATC
>JAGYNX010000542.1 GCA_018399855.1 Spirochaetota bacterium | reverse complement strand
TTATTGCTTAGCACAAGTATCTTTAAAAGGGCAAGACTTTCCTCTGTCATTGCATACTCCTTCATATCCTGGAATAAAACCCTTACTTCACAGAACCAATATTCTGGTCTGTCAAGCAGGGTCGTTATAAATTTTAGATAAGATGTTATTTCCCCACGGCAGCTGCCTCTACGCCTTTCCATACCTCTTTGAGGGTATCAAGGGCATAATGGATCTGTTCTTCCTTATGATCACTGGTAACGCAGAACCTGAGCCTTGCCTGCCCTTTAGCTACCGCGGGATATATGGCGGGCGCTACGAAAACGCCCCTCTCCTGTAAATCGCGGCATATCTGCATTGCCTCGAACTCATCACCAACATGAATGGGGATGATGGCGGTTTCACCTGCCAGGCAGATGTCGAATTCGTGCTTGCGGGCCCGGTCTACGAATATTTTTATATTCTTCTGCAGCTGCTGCACCATAGCGTGATCTTTTTGCAAAAGTCGAATAGATGCCAGTGCCACCGCGGCGTTGGCAGGGGTAATACCTACACTGAACACGAACCCTGGCAGGTAGTAGCGCAGGTAATCTATCAGTGCCTTTTTACCGGCAAGGTAACCGCCACAGCTGCCGATACCCTTTGACAGGGTACCCATCTTGATATCAATATCCTCAGGTTCCAGGTTGAAGTACTCGTCAACCCCCTTCCCCGTGGCACCGATCACTCCCACGCAGTGTGCCTCGTCGACCATTAGAAAGGCACCGTATTTCTTTTTCAGCTTCACGAATTCAGGCACGGGGGCGATGTCCCCGTCCATGCTGTAAACGCCTTCAATAATAATAAGCACCTTGCGGTAATAGTTGCGCTGGCTTTCCAGTATGTTCTCAAGGGCCTTGAAATCGTTATGGGGGAATGCGCGACTTCGGCTCTTTGACAGCCTGCAGCCCTGCTCTATGGAATTATGCGCAAGGGCATCATACAGTATAATGTCGTTCTCGTCGCAGAAATTGCCCACGAAGCTGACGTTGGTGGCATGCCCCGATACCAGCACCACCGCGTCCTCGGTGCTCTTCCAGCGGGCGATCTCTTCTTCAAGTTCACGGTAAAGACTTTTCTCTCCGGTCAAGAGCCGGCTGCCGCTTGCCGATGAGCCCAGTGTTTCAAGGGCTTCAACACCTGCCTTCACCGTCTCGGGATGTCCCGACAGGCCACAATAATTATACGAGGCGAAGTTCATGATCTCTTTACCGTCTACCACAGATGTATCTTTCACCGTGGAGTCATGCTTAATGAAATACGGGTTGTAATCTGAAAGTCCCATCATGGCCTGGAATGCCCTGTACTCATCGGTCTGTGTAAAATCAGTGACGGGCTCCTGTTTCTGCAGCGGCTTTTGGGGTGAACCATGCTGCAGGTCTTCACCTGAAATCTGCCGATCTACCTCCCTGGCGATTTCCCTGACGCTGGTGCACCGCAAGAGCATTGAATCGTCCACCACGATGCTGAAAC
>JAGYNX010000541.1 GCA_018399855.1 Spirochaetota bacterium | reverse complement strand
TTTATTTCTATATTCTCTTCCTCAACATTGTCGCCATACAGGCTGGCATAGTAGGGAAACATGAATGAATTCTCAATTTTACCCTTTTTCAACTCCACGTTCAGCATGTTAAACACCAGGTAATCGGCGGCCCTGGTTGCCGCCACGTAGCGCAACCGTTCCTCTTCGGCTTCTTCTTTCTCCTGGTTCAGCCCGAGAACGGCATCGTATTCAAGCAGCTTCAGTGAATCGTGCACCAGGTAAATGCTGTTATCATGTACCAGTGTGGTAGACCTGGTGAATGGCATGTTGGCGGCATCTACCAGGTAGATTACCCTGTTCTCAAGCCCCTTGGCCCGGTGAATGGTCATTACCTGCACCGCGTCCCTTTCTCCCGGTGCGGGCGAGAGGTCTCCCATCTCCATTCCGCTGTCAATGGCACTTCCAAGTTCACGGGCGGCCTCTTCCAGCGAGCCGCTGCCCCGGTGACGCACGAACTCCAGGGCCTTCAGCAGGTTCATCACCTTCTCGCGCCCCATGTAGCCGGGGGCAAGCCCCTGCAGCACCCCCGTCTCCACGTAAAGATCATTCACCACGTGCTCCGCCCGGGAATGCAGGGATTGCCGGTGAAGGCGGCCAAGAAATTCAAGGCTTGCACCCACCCCGAAGGAAGGGTCGGCGTTGAACATGGACAACCGGTTACCGTCAATGTAGTCACGGATATTCCCGTCAGTGTGCCCGAAGAAGGGGCCCTTGAGGGCACCGTAGAGTGCGATGGTGTCGGTGGGATCCACGATGGCGTTCAGCACCGTTGCCAGGTGACGCACCTCGTAACGGGCGAAGTAACTGGTGCTGCCCGATATCTCGCAGGGTATACCGGCAGATTCAAGGGCGTCCATGAGCCTGGAGGCGGCCTTTCGCTGGCGCACCAGCATGGTGAGGTCACTCCAACGATCGAAACGGGTGCCGTGATTCCGCAGGGCCCAGGCGCATGCCAGGCGTGACTGCAGGTCACGCAGTTCGTCCATGAAAAGGGCGTCTTCCACGTCGGTGGTAACGCTGATCACCCGGTTCTCTTTACCGGTGTCGCGCCTGTCGCCGGTCACCTCCAGCGGTTCAAAGCCGGGGATGCAGGGGTTCTGGCCGGTCATGGTAGCACTGAAATGGCCGTTCACAAAATTTAGCACCTTCTGGTTACTGCGAAAGTTGGCGGACAGGGTAAGGGTGTTTTTGGGCCCCACCCTGTCAAGGGCACTCATGAAGGATCTCACGTCCGCCCGCCTGAAATTGTATATTGCCTGCTTCACGTCACCGATGATAAAAAGTTTACCCTTCTCAAGTTTCACGTCCTGCCAGTTCGTGCTGGTATCACTCTCTTCACCGGCCAGCAAAAATACCAGCTCTGTCTGCACCGGGTCGGTGTCCTGGAACTCGTCTACGAAGAGCCGGCGGTACCTTCTTCGAAAATACCGGCGCACCTCGGGGTTGTCCCGTACCAGGTCGCGGGCAAGGATGAGC
>JAGYNX010000540.1 GCA_018399855.1 Spirochaetota bacterium | reverse complement strand
AATTCACTTTCCTGCCATTCCCTGGTATTCAATAGTTCGATCTCCATTCGTGAACTGCTGTCATTACCGTTAAAGCTGAAAAGGTTACCCTGCCCGGTGGCCCTGTCCTGATGCAGCCTGCGGGCGTCTTCGATCATTGATTCAATGGAAAAGAACAGCTGCGCCCGGTTATTATGCAGCGAATCGAGGGCCCCCGACTTGATAAGGGCCTCGAACGCCCCCCTGTTGAGAACGTTGGAGGGCACCCGTTCAAGAAAATCGGCCAGGCTGGCAAAGGACCCCTTATTTTCCCTTGCCTCAACTATAGAATCTATGACCTTACTGCCGATTCCCTTTATGGCGCTCATACCAAAACGAATGGAGCCATTTTCTATTGAGAAGTTTCCCACGCTGCTGTTCACGTCGGGGGGCAGCACCGGTATGCCGTTTGACTTGCAGTCGGTATAGTATTTTACTACTTCATCGGTATTATCCGGCTGTGACGAGAGCAGCGCGGTCATGTACTCCACTGGATAATGGGCCTTGAGGTAGGCGGTCTGGTAAGAGACAAGGGCATATGCGGCAGAATGGGACTTGTTAAACCCGTACCGGCCGAAATTGCGCATCATGTCATATATCTCGGCTGCCACCTTTTTATCGATTTTCTGTTCAACAGCACCACTGGTGAAGGTGGTTTCCATCTGGTCGATGATGTCCAGTTTCTTTTTACTCATGGCTTTTCTCAGCTTGTCCGCCTCGGGCAGGGAAAACCCACCCATCACCTGGGAGATAAGCATAACCTGCTCCTGGTAGACTATAACCCCCAGGGTATCTTTCAGTATCTCTTCAAGACTTTCGTGCAGGTATGATACCTTTTCCGGATTATGCTTACGCCGGATAAACTCGTCAACCATGCCCGAGTCAAGGGGCCCGGGACGGTAGAGGGCCACGATGGCGATAATCTCTTCAAAGGTGGTGGGGCCCAGTTTTCTTAAAATATTCTGCATGCCGCTGCTTTCAAGCTGAAACACCCCCCGGGTGTCAGCAGTTTGCAGAAGTTCAAATGTTTTGGGATCATCAAGGGGGATCTGCGTAATATCAATCTCGATTCCTTTCTCCTGCTTGATGAATTTGAGACAACGGTCAATAATGGTAAGGTTCTTCAGTCCCAGAAAATCCATCTTCACCAGTCCCGCCGCTTCAAGTGTTCCTTTTTCGTATTGTGAAGATATGCTCCCTTCCCGGGGATCCTTGTAAAGGGGGACGTACTCGGTGAGAGGGTCAGGAGAAATAACAACACCGCCCGCGTGCTTTCCCGCTGACCGTGCCAGCCCCTCAAGGGTAAGGGATATATTGATTAGCTGTTTGCCGATATCGTTTTGCTTGCACAGGGCTTGAAATTCTTTCGAAGTTTTCAGCGCTTCTTCAAGGGTGTCGGTGGTGATGAGCTTGCTGATCTTGTTGGCTTCCTGAAAGGGAATGTCAAGTACACGTGCCACGTCCTTTATCACCGCCTTT
>JAGYNX010000054.1 GCA_018399855.1 Spirochaetota bacterium | reverse complement strand
CGGCACAGTTATTATCAGAAAGGAAACGCGAGCTGGTATGGACGGGAGTTTCATGGAAGACTTACCGCTTCGGGTGAACGATTTGACATGAAGCAGTATACAGCAGCACACAGGTCTCTGCCCTTTGGTACAGTTGTACTGGTAGAAAATCTTGATAATGGCCGAAAAGTTAAAGTAAAAATAAATGACAGGGGCCCTTTCAAAAAAGATCGGATACTGGATGTATCCCATGTGGCTGCTACAGAGCTTGGTATGCTCAAAACTGGTGAAGCCATGGTGGGAATAACGGTTCTTGGGAAAAAAGATACACGTGATAACCTGGAGCAACACAGAAGACCGGATGAAGTTGAGCCTGTTTTCGGTCGGGACAGTTATAACGCATCAGAACACATGGATAGTGTCAGCAGTCCATACCAGATACAGGTTGGCGCATTCTATTCACAGGTAAATGCTGATAAACTACGGGATGAAGTATCTTCGATGTTTAATAAACCGGTTATCGTTGTTAGAGAGGGATACCTGTATAAGGTGCGCATTACCAACCTGAAATCAAAATACGAGGCTGAAGACTTCAAAAGAGATTTGCAGGCGCGTGACATACCTTCATATCTTGTTGAAGAAAGACGATAAATGTAAAAAACGGTAGATATCTTCCACTATTATATTATATTTTATTGAAAAAACGTTTAATTGCTGTATTCTTACTATAAAGCATCTCTATTCCGGGATGCTTTATTATATGATCAGAGGTCGTTGTTGCCAGAAAGGAGCTGAAAGTTATTTATTTGACAAAGGTTGGTCAAAAAAAATACTGCTGGTAAAAAAAAGTTGACAAAAAAAGACCATGTTTCGATACTACATCGTCCTGATGCCCACGTAGCTCAGTCGGTAGAGCATTTGCATGGTAAGCAAAAGGTCACCAGTTCGATTCTGGTCGTGGGCTCATTGTGTAACATATCTGTGAAGACGTAGTGACTTTGCGAGGACATGCCGGCTTGCTCAGGTGCGGCACGTCATTTTACATTTTATGCAGAATAAAATACTTGACGAAAAGTGTCCCCGTATTAGCGTGCTCTAGCCTGAGCGGTTGATTACGGTATCATTTTTAAAAATATGACTGATCCAGGATGTAAGCCATGCGTGATATAATATTGCTGCAATGCAAGGAATGCAAAGAAAAGAATTACGTAACTAAAAAGAACAAGAAGAACCAGACCGGGAAACTTGAGATGAAGAAGTATTGCAAAAGATGCAATACGCATACAATGCACAAAGAAACGAAGGCATAAGGTTCGGGGTATACGTTGTGTTTAAAAAAACAGTGACATTTGTTAAAGAAGCCAGGGATGAACTGGGAAAGGTTACCTGGCCTGAACGTGACGAGGTGACAAGCTTTACTATAGTGGTAGTCGTGACTGTGGTTATCGTGTCTCTCTTCCTGTGGGCAGTTGATACCACTCTTATGTCATTAATTCAGTCGGTGATGTGATAATCATGTCAAAGGGATGGTTTGTAATACATACGTACTCAGGTCATGAAAACAAGGTAAAGCTTACACTTGAGAAGAAGGTGCAGAATCTTGGTTTTGATGACAAAATTCTTCAGGTAAAAATACCCACTGTTGATGTTACTGAGGTTAAAGAAGGAAAGAAAAGGGTTAAAACAAAAAAAATATTCCCCGGGTATGTTCTTGTTGAAATGGTACTTGATGATGAAACGTGGAGTCTTGTGAAGAACACCCCGGGTGTTACCAACTTTGTGGGAGCGTATGGGTCGGGTAAGCCCCGTCCTCTTTCTATAAACGAGGTCAGCTCTTTGTTTGATCAGATGGGCGAACAGAAGGCGAAAGAGAAAGCATCAGCTGTAATGGAGTTCTCTGTTGGTGAACATGTAAAAGTAATTGATGGTCCTTTCAGTAATTTTACCGGTATTATAGAAGAAGTACATCCGGAAAAAGGAAGACTGAGGGTGAAAGTTGAGATCTTTGGCAGGGGAACTCCTGTTGAGCTGGATTTCTTACAGGTTGGGAAAATATAGACTGAAAATATATACTTTAATAATCAGAAAAGGTAGTTGAAGATGGCACCAAAGAAAAAGAAGATAATGACCCAGATTAAACTCCAGATACCCGGTGGTCAGGCAAATCCTGCTCCACCAGTTGGACCTGCCCTTGGTCAGCATGGTTTAAACATAATGGAGTTCTGCAAGGCGTTTAATGATAGAACAAAAGATCAGCAGGGGTTGATTCTGCCGGTTATTATTACCGTATACGAAGACAGGTCATATAACTTTATAATCAAGACTCCACCTGCGGCAGTGTTGATTAAGAAGGCATTGAAGATAGAAAGCGGGTCAAGTGAACCAAACAAGGAAAAGGCCGGAAAAATAACCCGGGCCCAGCTTGAAGAGATCGCGAATATAAAGATGCCCGACTTGAATGCGGTAGATATTGACGCGGCAGTAAAGATCATTGCCGGCACTGCACGGTCAATGGGTGTTGATGTAGCAGAGTGACACCGGTATTATTCAGATAAATGAAGTTTTGAGGTTTGATTATGAATCGCGGAAAAAAAATCACTGATGCACGAAGTAAAGTAGATAAAACAAAACTGTACCCTCTTGATGAAGCGATTGGCATGTTAAAAGAGAATGCCTTCGCGTCTTTTGATGAATCTGTTGAAATTTCAGTCAAAATAGTTCACAAAAGCTACCAGAATATACGTGGTTCTGCGGTGCTTCCTAATGGTACTGGAAAAGAAGTGAAAGTTCTGGTAATATGCAAAGGTGACAAGCAAAAAGAAGCTACAGAAGCTGGTGCTGATTATGTGGGTGCCGAAGATATTATTGAAAAAATCAAGGAAGGCTGGATTGATTTTCAGGCTGTTGTGGCCACTCCTGACATGATGAAAGAAGTTGGAAAGCTGGGACCTGTTCTTGGCAGAAAAGGCCTTATGCCTAAACCAAAAGCCGGTACAGTTACTGATGACGTGAAAGGTGTGGTAAAAGAGTTAAAGGGTGGCCGGGTAGAATACAGGGCTGACAAGACCGGTGTTATTCACATGGGAATTGGCAAAAAAACCTTTGATGATGGAAGCCTGATGGAAAACATCAAAACATTTTACAGCCAGGTCGTAAAAGATAAGCCTTCAGATGCGAAGGGTAATTATATAAGATCGGTTCATATATGTTCAACCATGGGACCCGGAATAAAAATTAATCATAAGGGGATTGAAAGGTAATGGCTAAACAGTATAAAATAGATGCGGTTACTGATCTTGTCGGCAGGCTGAAAGAAAAGCAGAATATTATCCTTACTGATTATTCAGGTATTAAGGTTGAAGATCTACACGCATTGCGACGCTCACTTGGCGAAAAAGATATAGATTACAAGGTAGTCAAAAACAGTCTTTTCAGCAGGGCCTTGAAGGAAGTGGGCTTTCCGGATATCAATGAACATCTAACCGGGCCTATTGGTGTTGTATTTGCAAAGGAAGATCTCAGTGAAGCTGCACAGATTATGAAAAATTTCTCTAAAGAACAGGAGAATTTCAGTTATAATCTGGGCATAATGGATAATGTTATATACGGGAAGGATCAGTTAAAGAAAATTGCAGATTTGCCAACGAAGAACGAATTACTGGCACAGATCATGTCACTTCTAAACGGTCCGGCTTCAGGTATTGCGATGATGCAAAAACAGGTTATATCATCGCTGGCAAGAGGAATCAAGGCTGTTGCCGAGCAAAACGAGCAGTCAGCTTAAGATATAGAATTTCAGGGCGAAAAAGGACTTTGTGTTCAGTAGGTACCAACGTCTTTTCTACCCCTTATAAGTTTTTACGGCTACGTTCGTATTAACTTGAGAAATCACTAAGTATAAGGAGTAACAAAAAATGGCAAAATTGTCAGTACAGGAACTTTTGGATGCGATTAGCGAGTTGACGCTTCTGGAAGCATCAGAACTCGTTGAAGCAATGGAAGAAAAATTCGGGATTTCAGCTGCAGCACCAGTAGCAGTTGCAGCAGCAGGCGGCGCAGCAGGCGGCGCGGAAGCGGCTGAAGAAGAACAGACTGAGTTTGATGTTATTCTTACCGGTTTTGGAGAAAACAAGATTGCGGTTATTAAGGAAGTTCGTGCGATCACTGGACTTGGCCTTAAAGAAGCAAAAGAGCTTGTTGAAGCTGGTGGAAAAGCAGTAAAAGAAAAAGTTGCCAAAGATGAGGCTGCAAAGGTTAAAGAACAGCTTGAAGGAGCTGGCGCGACAGTTGAACTTAAATAAAAGTGTTGCAAATTTAATTTGAAAAAGTATCAAAAAATTGGTATACTAACACCGAAAGGTTTGGTTGTTTATCGGCCAAACCTATCGGTGTATTATTTTGATCACAAAATTTTTTCTTCAAACGGCATTCAAAAGCGTTGAAAAAGCCATTCATTGCACACCAAATTAAAAAAGTAGAACGATTACAGGGTATTCGTTGAACATCATGTGAAAAAATCTTTAATACGTCTTCAGGGACGTGTCTATACATTCAGGAAAATATATTATCGGGAAAAAGTACATGCAGAAACAAAAGAAAGTAATCAGTTTCGGAAAGATTGATCCAGGTATTACGCTTCCAAATCTTATTGATAATCAGGTCAGTTCTTATAAGTGGTTCTTGCAGCCAGACGTATCTGCGAACAAACGGAAGACTCAGGGACTGCAGGCCGTATTTACCGATACTTTCCCAATTGAAAGTCCACATGAGGATGTGGTTCTTGAATTCATTGAATACGAGTTCGGTGAACCCAAGTATTCTGAACTTGAATGCAAAGAACGTGATGTCACTCATGCCACTCCGTTAAAGGCAACGATACGGCTTATTAAGAAAGACAGCATGGAAGTGCGTGAACAGTCTGTATACATGGGTGATATTCCATTGATGACTGAAAGTGGAACATTTATCATCAATGGTGCAGAACGTGTTGTTGTGAATCAGCTGCATAGATCTCCGGGAATATTCTTCTTTTACGAAGAAAATGAAAGAACATATAATGTAAGGGTAATTCCCGATAGAGGTTCGTGGCTTGAATTTGAGATGGACACCAAGGGGCTTATCGTTTGCAGAATTGACCGAAAAAAGAAGTTTCCGGTTACCATACTGATTAAAGCTCTCGGGTTTGAAACAAATGAAGAAGTAATAAAGCTTTTTTATGATAGTAAAACAATAAAGCTTACAAAAGAAGAAGCATACGAAAGTCTTAAAAACAGGCGTGTGGCAGCAGACGTCGTGAGCAATGAAACCGGAGAGGTTATTCTTGATGCCGGTGAACGAATCACTATAGACTCAATTGACACACTTAAAGATGAGAAGATAAAAGAAATTGAAGTAATTGAATTTCCTAACAATAAAGATGACGCATACTTGATAAATTCACTGGAAAAAGACGAATGTAAGAGTTCTGAGGAAGCACTTTTAAAGCTTCATCAGATTGTTCGCCCCGGTGAACCATCTAATGTTGAAAATGCGAACAATGAACTTTACAGGTTATTCTTCAACCCCAGGACATACAGCCTTGGTGGGGTTGGCAGGTATAAAATTAACCGGAAGTTCGGCTTTGAGATGGAAGATCGAAAAGAGGATACTCTTGTTAATGATGATATTGTAGCCACTGTTAAGTACATGTTATACCTGATAGCCGAGGTTGAAGGGTATGGCGTGGATGATATTGATCACCTTGGCAACAGGCGAGTACGTTCAGTTGGCGAACTTATCATGAACCAGGTGAAACTGGGGTTTCAGAGAATGGAGCGTGTCATTAAGGAGCGTATGACCATTCAGGATCTTGATGTTGTGACGCCACAGGCATTGATAAGTATTAAGCCCATTACAGCTGTGATTAACGAATTTTTCGGTTCAAGCCAGTTGTCACAGTTTATGGATCAGACAAATCCCCTGTCAGAACTTACCCACAAAAGAAGGCTGAATGCCCTTGGTCCCGGGGGGTTAACAAGGGAGAGAGCGGGTTTCGAAGTAAGAGATGTTCACCCCTCACACTATGGACGAATGTGTCCTATTGAGACACCTGAAGGTCCGAATATCGGGCTAATCCTTTCGATGAGTACATATTCACGAATAAATGACTACGGCTTTCTTGAGACACCTTACAAGGTGGTAAAAAAAGGCGTTGTTACAAGTGAGATACAGTATCTTACCGCCGACCAGGAAGACAGGTATTTTATCGCACAGGCAAACGCGGAAATAGATGATAATAGAAAGTTTGTTAAAACAATTATTCCCTGTCGCCACAGGGGTGATTTTCCCTATAAAAAACCTGACGAAATTCAGTATATGGACGTGTCACCACAGCAGATATTTTCTGTGTCCACCTGTCTCATACCTTTTCTAGAACATGATGATGCCAACAGGGCACTCATGGGGTCAAACATGCAGAGACAGGCCGTACCACTGCTGGTGGAGGAAGCTCCGCTTGTGGGTACAGGCATGGAAAAGGCAGCCGCATACGATTCAGGTGTAATCATAATAGCACGCAGGGCAGGAGAAGTGGTATACGCTGATGGTGCACTGGTAAAGGTTAAGACTTCCAGTGGAGATATTGACGAGTACTGGTTGCAAAAGTTCAAACGAACCAACCAGGGTACCTGTTTCAACCAGCGTCCTGCCGTAAGAAAGGGACAAAAGATAAAGGCTGGTGATATTATTGCAGATGGTCCTGCAACCGATGATGGAAGACTTGCTCTCGGCAAGAACATCATGGTAGCCTTTATGCCATGGATGGGGTATAACTTCGAGGATGCAATACTTATATCGGAGAGACTGGTAAAAGACGATACGTTTACATCTGTTCATATAGAGCAATTTGAAATTGAAGCCCGTGAGACAAAACTTGGACGGGAAGTTATTACCCGTGATATTCCAAATCTCAGCGAGAAGGCTTTCAGGGATCTTGATGCCGATGGTGTTGTGCGCAATGGTGCATATGTGGCTCCAGGGGATATCCTTGTTGGTAAAGTAACTCCTAAGGGAGAGCAGGATCTTACGCCTGAATACAAACTTCTGCATTCAATATTCGGTGAAAAGGCACGCGAGGTTCGTGACACTTCATTGCGCGTACCAAACGGTGTTGAAGGCATAGTTGTAGACGTCAAGCGATTCAGCCGTGAAAATGGTGATGAACTGTCACCCGGTGTGGAAGAACTGGTTAAGGTGTATGTTGCATCAAAACGAAAAATCTCGGTCGGTGACAAAATGGCCGGACGGCATGGTAACAAGGGTGTTATATCAAGGATTGTTCCCGAATATGATCTGCCGTATCTGCCCGACGGCTCTCCGGTAGATATCGTGCTTAATCCGCTGTCAGTTCCCTCTCGAATGAACCTTGGGCAGCTGCTTGAAACTGAGCTTGGTTGGGCAGCGGGTGAGCTGGATATCCTCATCGAAACGCCAATATTTGACGGGGCAAAGGAACAGGATGTTCGGGATTACCTTAAAAAGGCGGGTCTGCCAGAGTCATGCAAGACTATTCTGTACGATGGTAGAACTGGCAAGCCATTTGAGAACGAAGTTATGGTGGGGCAGATTTATATGCTGAAGCTGGCCCACATGATTGATGATAAAATTCACGCGCGTTCTACCGGTTCTTACTCGCTTGTTACGCAGCAGCCGCTGGGTGGTAAGGCGCAGTTCGGTGGTCAGCGCTTTGGTGAGATGGAAGTGTGGGCGCTGGAAGCATATGGTGCGGCATATACGCTACAGGAACTCCTTACCGTAAAGTCAGACGATATGCTGGGACGTGCAAGGATATACGAAGCAATCGTGAAGGGTATAAATACAACCACTCCCGGTATACCAGAGTCATTCAATGTTTTGATACAGGAGCTGCGGGGTCTTGCCCTTGATGTACGAATATATGATGATAATAATAACGAAATAGGTCTTTCAGAGTGGAGTGAAGGTTTCAGTAAAACTAAACGTAAGATCAAGCTGGACACTTTGGAGAACATATGATTGATACTATGTGTACTTACCTTTAGAAGACTTGAAAAAATTTGATTAAAAGGTATGTGAGAATATATGATGAGAGATTTTAACGATTTCAATTCCATTCAGATTAAAATTGCATCACCCGATATGATCAGGGAATGGTCATACGGCGAGGTAAAAAAACCGGAAACCATCAATTACAGAACTTTAAAACCTGAACGTGATGGTTTGTTCTGTGAGCGAATTTTTGGTACCACCAAGGAGTGGGAGTGTTATTGCGGAAAATTCAAGTCCATACGGTATAAAGGTGTTGTCTGTGACCGTTGTGGCGTTGAAGTAACCCATTACAAGGTCAGAAGGGAGCGTGGGGGGCATATCGAACTTGCCTGTCCGGTTGCCCATATATGGTATTATCGTTCTGTACCATCGCGGGTTGGCCTGCTTCTTAACCTTACGGTGAATGCGCTGAAGTCGATATTGTATTATGAGAAATATGTTGTCATTGACCCCGGTAATACCGAGTTGAAGATGGGCGAGATTATCGATGAAGATACGTTTAACCATTATTACGAGACAGAAGGTGATACCTTTATTGCGGATATGGGTGCATCAGCAATAAAAGAGATGCTGTTGCGTCTTGACCTGGACGAGGAGTCACGAAACATTCGTGTGGAAATTGCTGATAACGAATCCAAGGTTGACAGGAAACTTATCAAGCGGCTTGAGATCATTGAGTCATTCAGGGACTCGGGTAATAAACCCGAGTGGATGGTTTTGGATACTATTCCCGTCATCCCCCCCGAACTCAGACCAATGGTACAGCTTGATGGTGGACGGTTTGCAACTTCAGACCTCAATGACCTTTACAGGCGAGTTATAAATAGAAATAACAGGCTTAAAAGACTGCTTATGCTGCGTGCCCCGGATATTATTGTACGTAATGAAAAACGGATGCTTCAGGAAGCAGTTGATGCCCTGTTTGATAACAGCAGGCGAAAGAGAGCTGTAAAAGGTAAGGCGAACAGACCCCTTAAGTCTCTCAGCGATATGCTAAAAGGTAAGCAGGGCCGTTTTCGACAAAATCTGCTGGGAAAACGTGTGGACTATTCAGGGCGTTCAGTAATTGTTGTGGGCCCCGAATTGAAAATATACCAGTGCGGTCTACCGAAGAAAATGGCCATCGAGTTGTTCAAGCCTTTTATAATGAAAAGGCTTGTGGATAAGTTGTATGTTCAGAATATAAAATCCGCAAAGAAAATGGTGGAAAACGAAAGACCAGAGGTTTGGGAAGTTCTTGAAGAAGTAATTGCCGAACATCCGGTGTTGCTTAATAGGGCCCCTACACTTCATCGACTTGGTATCCAGGCCTTCGAACCGGTACTGGTAGAAGGGAAAGCAATAAAACTGCATCCGCTGGTATGTCATGCATATAATGCCGACTTTGATGGTGACCAGATGGCAGTACATGTCCCTCTTTCACCACGTGCTCAGATAGAATGCTGGACGTTGATGCTTTCTGCAAACAACCTGTTGTCACCGGCGAACGGACAGCCCATCGTAACACCAACACAGGATATAGTTCTTGGTATCTATTATCTGACATCTGAATTCAGCGAAGAAGTTGAACATCTGCCAATGTTTGATAACGATGCCGATCTTACCCGGGCTGTTGATTACGGCCATATAAAGATGCGATCGAAAATCAAATACCTGATCGGTGATGAGTTTATTGTTACAACCCCGGGGAGAATTATTTTTAATGAAATTCTACCGGAAGGGTACCCTTATGTGAATTACACTGTAAACGATAAGGAAGTAGCTGCAATAATATCAAAGATATTCAGGGAACATGGTCCTAACGATACGGTAACGGTACTGGATGCCATTAAAGAAACAGGTTATAAATACGGTACATTGTTTGGTCCAACTATTTCGATGTCCGACATCAAGATACCTGTAGAAAAAAGCAGTTTTATTACACAGGGTGACAAGAAACTTGAAAGTATCGAGAATGAATATCGAAATGGATATATAACA
>JAGYNX010000539.1 GCA_018399855.1 Spirochaetota bacterium | reverse complement strand
ACCTTCAAGCAGCCGCATTGACAGCGGATTGAGAATATTTCTCTGTATGGCACGCTTCAACGGACGTGCACCATACTGCGGGTCAAATCCCACATCAACCACGTGATCAAGGGCTTTACCGGTAAGTTCGATCTGTATTCCCCTATCACGCAATCTCTTGGCCACGTCTTCAAGCTGCAATACCACGATATCCTTGATATGCTCACGGGCCAGCGGATTAAAGATAATGATCTCATCAACCCTGTTCAAGAATTCAGGCTTGAAGTAATTTCGCAGCTCGTTGTGTACACCGCTCTTCCTGTCCTCAAGGGGAATATTTGGATCGCTTATATAGGCGGTTCCAATATTCGAGGTCATGATTATTATGGTATTCCTGAAATCAACCGTTCTCCCCTTGGCATCGGTAAGCCTGCCCTCGTCAAGGATCTGCAGAAATATATTAAACACGTCAGCGTGGGCCTTTTCGATCTCGTCAAAGAGTACCACCGCGTATGGCCGGCGCCGCACAGCCTCGGTGAGCTGTCCCCCTTCATCATAGCCCACGTATCCGGGAGGGGCACCGATAAGCCGGGACACGGCATGCTTTTCCATGTACTCGGACATGTCAATTCTTATGATGGCCTTCTCATCGTTAAAGAGAAACTCGGCCACGGCCTTCGCGGTCTCTGTTTTACCAACACCTGTTGGGCCCAGGAAAATAAATGATCCAATAGGCCGGTTTGGATCCTGCAGACCCGACCTTGATCGTCGCACCGAATCGGATATGGCCTGTATTGCTTCTTCCTGTCCTACAACCCTGTTCTCGATGATGCGTTCCATCTTGAGCAGTTTGTCCTTCTCTCCTTCAAGCATCTTGCTGACGGGTATGCCGGTCCATCGTGAAACAACAGCGGCGATCTCCTGCTCGGTCACCTCTTCCTTGAGAAGCTTTCTGTCCTTCTGAATTTCTTCAAGCCTGCGGTTCTCGTTCACCAGATCCTGTTCCAGTTCTCTCATCTTCCCGTACCTGATCTCGGCAACGAGATTGAGATTCCCTTCACGCTCGGCACGGGTTTCCTGTGCCTTCAGGTTGTCCATCTCTTCTTTAATTCGCCGTATCTCAACGATCACTTCTTTTTCGTTCTGCCACTGCCCGGAAAGTTCGTTCTTCTTCTCGTTCAGGTTGGCCAGCTCTTCTTCAATTCTTCCAAGACGTTCCTTTGATGCCTTGTCCTTCTCCTTCTTCACCGCGGCACGTTCAATGGAAAGCTGCCGAATGCGCCGCTCAACCTCGTCAAGCTCTATGGGCATTGAGTCGATCTCCATCTTGATAAGGGATGCCGACTCATCGATAAGGTCTACCGCCTTGTCCGGTAAAAACCTGTCGGTGATGTACCGGTCTGAAAGCATGGCCGCGGCAACAACCGCCGAGTCTGAAATACGTATCCCGTGATGTACCTCGTATCGTTCTTTCAGTCCGCGAAGTATGGCGATGGTGTCTTCCACCCCCGGCTCGCTTGTA
>JAGYNX010000538.1 GCA_018399855.1 Spirochaetota bacterium | reverse complement strand
TGTTGAGGTCCCCACGGGCTGACTCTTCGAGAAATGAGCCGGTACCGGCAGAGCACGCCTCGTTCATCGCGTAATCAATGGGTACCTTGTTTTTCAGGTACACGTACTTCGCGTCCTGTCCCCCGATCTCGAATATTGTATCCACGTCCTGGTTGTAATACGTGGTTCCAATCGCGTGGGCAATAATCTCATTGTATACGGCTGGAGTCTCAAGGAAAACCCCCAGTATTTCACGGGAAGACCCCGTCGATGCAGCCAGTGTTATGGGTACCTCGTCTTCACCAGTATCATGCCGAACCTGCTGCCGGATTTCTTCAAGGCACTGTTTCAGGGCCTTTACCGGATCACCGTGGGTTCTTCCATAGAATGACGCTGCAACCTCATGTGTTTCACTATCAATGAGACATGCCTTGGTTGTTGTCGATCCGCCATCAACCCCAAGAATATATTCACGACCTTTTCTGACAGTGGACTTCCTGGAAGGAATAGCCTGTACCATACCTTCTGCTTTCTGCAGTGTATCAAACCGGCTGAACTTGACGGCATGGGGCAACATAACTTTTTCGATTGACTGTATTTCCCCCCCTGCCCTCAGTGCGAGCAATGCCGCACCGTATGCCTCAAAGAATGCTGCCTCTTCTGGTATTATGAATGATATATCCGGCAGCTTTTCGCTTATAAAACGGTAAATATACGGATTACGTGTTATCCCCCCGGCAAGCAGCACCCTTCCACTGGAGATGCGTGCCCTCTTCAGAAAATCAACCACCTTAACAGCCATAACATTACTCAGCGATACTACAATATCACCCTTTGTTGCTTCACCTTTATTCAACCGGTGGGTACAATCACTTTTCATGAAAACCGAACACCTGGTAGACAGCTTCATAACCCTGCATTCAGCAGGTATTGTTTGAATATCATCCAGGGTCATATCCATCCTTCCAAGCTGCTGTTTGAAAAATTCCCCTGTTCCCGCCGCGCACTTATTACCTGAAAAGCTGGTAATAATAGAATTTCTATCATCGATTGTATATACAACAAGGTCTTCTCCTCCCATGGATACTACAGCATCACATTGGTCATCCATGCTGGAAAGCGCTTCCTCTATACACACTGACTCTATAACACCCGGAAGATTTAAAAGCTGCCGTCCCTCGTTGCCGGTAACAATTGCCCTGGTATGTGGAGGAATATCAGCATCATTGAACAGCCTTTTAAGGGTATTGGCTACATTCCCTTCATGAGGTGCTGTCTTATGCCAGAGCAGATTCTCACCATCATGTAGCGCCAGTTTTACGCTGGTTGATCCAATATTAATTCCCAGACCATTCATATGTATTCCTCCGAAAAAATAATGTTATAACTTATCTGAACAGGTGTAACAGCAAACCGTCAATAACGGGGTTCTTACTATGTATTAATAAACTCATGACACAATACATGGTTGCAATTTTTTTATTTTTTTGAATATGTACCAGTGTAGAATCATAATATATCAGCCTGGT
>JAGYNX010000537.1 GCA_018399855.1 Spirochaetota bacterium | reverse complement strand
TCGATACGCAATTTCCCTATATCGTGAAGATAGCCTGCCAGGGCAAACATCTTTACAGTATCGCTGCTGCTCATCTCCTTGTAGGCCATTATCATGGCAAGTATACCTACATTTACCGAATGGGTATATGTATAATGATCGAAGTCTTTAATTTCCCTGATCAGTGAAAGCACCCCCCCCGTTTTGTCTTCGGGTTTAAGGCCGTCAACGATGGATTTCAGCTGTGTATGTGCACCGAGATACTGGTCATAACTCATCGTACCGGTTTTTCGTATTTCGCCGTACATGGCGGCAGTATCTTCGGCCAGGTCGTTCATCTTCTTCTTGTTGACAATCTCATGGGTGAAACTGCCCGCTGACTCACTGGTTCTGGGTATGAAGAAGCGTTTTCCTGATGCGCTGAACTTTTTAATGTCATCCCCGAAGATAGTTCTACCAGAAGAAAAAACCGTGTTTCCGTCCTGGTCAAACACATCAAAGGTAAGCACTTTATCACCGCTCAATTTTCCCAGGTAGGACTCATTGATTTCCTGAAAACGTGTCAGGTCAATCGATATGTCATCTTTCTTCGCCATTAACCATTCCGGTTACTTAAAGTTGTTATACCATTACACAGATGAAATTATAATTCAACAGAAAAATATTTTTTCAATCATCATGATCCTCGTTTAACAGCTCCAAACCTTCTTTAAAGAGGAAAATAACAATAACGATACCCGCGATTGGGTCTGCCAGCCAGAATCCCCAGAAATAATTTCCCGCAAGGCCCAGAAACAATGCAAGTGACAGGATTGAACATACCATTGTTTCCTTTGAATCTGCCACCAGTGACTTAAGCCCCATCTTTTTCCCAAGGGAATATTTTTTATATGCCAGTACCGGCATTATAATCATTGAGATAATTGCAATAATAATACCCGGCATGGAAGGATCCGGTACTTCCTGCATTACAATTTTCGATATTGACTCGTACAACACGTATATTCCGAGAACAAAGAAGGTGATCCCCACAAAGCGTACCGCTTTCTTTTCAATTTTTTCTTCCTCTTCTTCAGTCAGGGTATCATGTTTTTTCAACCGCCAGACAAGCACGAACCCCGAGAGAGACTCCACTATACTGTCAAGACCAAATCCTATAAGTGCAATGCTGCCTGCCAGTGCACCGAAAAATATTGAAGCCGCCGCTTCAATCATGTTATACCCGATGGTAAAATATTCATATATAAGAGCTTTTTTATATGAATTGTCCATAAGATTCTCACCTTCTTTTAATCATGTATCTTTATTATAACAGTTATTCTACCACGCTGCACTCACTTTTCATAAAATGCAATGGTTCACTCCTGGCGCTTCTCTGCGCCCCTTGCGCCTTAGCGGTAAAAAATACATAATCCTTTCTCTGTATTTTCGTGCCTCTGTGGTGATACTTTTTAAATGGAGTGTATAAAAAAAAGCATCCCTGCTTTGGGGCAGGGATGAGTGTCCAAGAGGTCTCCCGTTTTGGGGACGTG
>JAGYNX010000536.1 GCA_018399855.1 Spirochaetota bacterium | reverse complement strand
CAGTGATAAAGTGGCTCCTGGGGGGTAACTATGCTGAGCGTGCTGAAAACCTGGAAGAGATAGAGACCGCATGCAGGGAGATGACAGGGAAGGGGGCACACTGGCTGAAGACATTACACCAGGACCATTCTTACTCGTACAATCCCCGTCCCCTGCCTAATCATTCGGAGGAAGGATACCGCCTGATAGCCCGGCTTGCACATGGAAACGACCTGAAATGCGCACTGCACGAACCGTTGCTTTCCGGGTTCAGGATGGGGGTTGCTACCGGCTTTGACACCCTTGAACACATGCCCATGGACGGGATCATTCCCGACAGGTATATTGAAAAATTCGTGAAACAGGACATGGCCATGGTGCCCACTCTCATGGCATACGGTGATGTCTTCATAGAAGATGAGCTGCTGGAAATGGTTGAAAAACGGGGAGAAGAATTTCTTGTGCCCGAAGCGGTGAAACAGATGAAAAAAGAACTGCAAAAGTCGCTGGCACAGGAGAAAGAAGATCTCTCAATGGATGAACGAAAGAAGCTCATCTTTGACCGGCAGTACCTGAAAGATATGCACAAAAACCAGGTGGCCAATCTCCAGAAGCTGTACCGGGCAGGGGCCACTATTGCGCCGGGTACCGACCTGGGTGGCTATTATAGCGGTTTTTTCGGCAGGTTCACGGAGGAGTTGAAACGGTACGTTAAAGCCGGTATCCCCAATGGAGAAGTACTGAAAATGGCCACCTACGGAAACGCGAAGGTGCTGGACAGGTATAACCGCATCGGGTCAATAAAGCCGGCCATGTATGCGGATCTTATCGTGGTGGACGGCGATCCCCTCAAGGACATCTCCACCCTTGACAGGGTGAAGATGGTGATGAAGGGGGGCGGCATCATGCATATGGATGAGGATATAACACCCATTTCATAAAAACGGTACTTATTAAAACAGCAACTGCTCAATGACGAAGTAGAACCATGAGGCACTTCCCAGGTAAAAGAGCATTACAAGGAAGGCGTAAGCTATCTGCCTGAAGAAGGAGAGGTACCATGACCACCGCCATGCCTGGTATGCGGCAATGCCCAGGAGTATCTCGGGTACCAGTATGTACACTGCAGCCGGGCCGATCATCACGTCAAGGTTGGTTGCATACCAGGAGGGGGATGGCCCACATGGTAAATTCTGATCCGCCGAAAAGAAGGAGTGCCGCAAGTGCCACTATACCGTTAGACCACCGGGTATCGAGTGCTTCCTCAACCCGCTTGCCGATGTAAATAATAATAAAAAACGGTATTGTCCAGAGCCCGGCCATGTAACCAGATACCGGGCCAAAGCTGAACAGGCTGTCCTCGGCAAAGACCAGTACTCCAAGCTGTGCAGAAAGGAACATATCGGGAAATACCTGGAAAACGCTGAGTATGAGGGCAAAGCGCCAGATGTCAAGCCACAGGGGGTGCCGGGTGATAACGGCATAGACGGGAAGACCAGCCACGTACAGAATAACCAGTATACCCATGCGAATGC